>NZ_PNDV01000092.1:0-67337 GCF_005930865.1 Pseudoalteromonas sp. S554
GTTTTTTTGTGTCTAAATTAGGTTTAGTCTTCGTTTAAAACAGGCACTTCTAGCCCCATTTCTTGCATTATTTTTTTCACTTCCTCAGGTACTTTTTCGGCGTTATCCTTACGTAAGTCGTCGTCGTTAGGCAAAGGTTGACCGGTAAATGCATGTAAAAATGCTTCACAAAGTAATTCACTATTTGTTGCATGACGTAAGTTATTAATTTGACGACGCGTGCGTTCGTCCGTTAATACCTTTAATACATTTAGTGGGATTGAAACGGTAATTTTTTTTACTTGTTCTGATTTTTTCCCGTGTTCTGCGTATGGGTGAATATACTCACCATTCCATTTAGCCATAAGATGTATCGTCGCCTCAGATTAATAATTGCTCATATGCACTACAATACATATGAATATGCGTGAAATTCTATCGATTTAAAAAAGATAGTCAAATACTAGTTGTTTAGCCATCTGGAGCTTTAAATGTTTTGACATCTTTAATAAGATAAATTACTCTTTTAGACGTCTAAACATCCAAATTAAATAGGTGACGAATATGAGCGAAAAAAATAAAGCAACCATTGCAGTGAGAAGTGGTGTTGAAGCAGACAAACATCATGGCGCAGTTGTCGCACCTATTTACTTATCAACCACCTATTCGTTTGCCGACTTTGATACAAAGCGTCAATACGATTACGGGCGAAGTGGTAACCCCAATCGTGATATTTTAGCTGAAACCTTGGCTGAGCTTGAAGGTGGCGTACGCGGTATTATTACTGCCACGGGTATGTCTGCCGTTCACTTGGCTACGCAAATCCTAAATCATGACGATACGTTAGTGATCCCACATGATTGTTACGGCGGAAGCTATCGTTTATTTACTTCACTGCAAAAGCGCGGTTTGCTCAAGCTAGAAGTTTTAGATTTAACACAAGCACAAAGTATAGATAAAATTTTAGCAATTAAACCTAAGCTAATTTGGATAGAAACACCAAGTAACCCATTACTACGTTTAACTGATATTAAAGCAATAACCGATGTTGCTAAGCAGTGCGGTGCTTTAGTCGCTGCCGATAACACATTTTTATCACCAGCATTACAAAACCCTATTAAATTTGGTGTTGATATAGTTGTACATTCCACCACCAAGTACATCAATGGTCATTCAGATGTAGTGGGCGGTGCGGTGATTGCTGCTTCACAAGAGCTGGGCGATGAACTGGCATGGTGGGCAAATAATATAGGTATTACAGGTGCGCCATTTGATAGTTATTTAACATTGCGTGGGTTGCGAACACTAAATGTGCGTTTAAAGCAGCATCAAGAAAACGCATTAGCGATTGCTAAATATTTAGAAAAATCGGAATTTGTTCGCCAAGTTTATTACCCTGGTCTTGAATCACACCCGCAGCATGAATTAGCCAAAGCGCAGCAACTAGGCTTTGGTGGCATGGTGAGTTTTGATATTAAAGGTGACATAAACGATGCTGCGGCGTTTTTAACCAGCTTACGTGACTTTAGCTTGGCAGAGTCTTTGGGAGGAGTAGAGAGCCTAATATGCCATCCTGCAACCATGACCCATGCTGGCATGGAGCCTAAAGCACGTCTTGAAGCGGGAGTGGGCGATACACTTATTCGAGTTTCAGTAGGTATAGAAGATATAAACGACTTATTAGCTGATTTAGAGCGCGTGTTTCAGCTTGTAAAGCCAGGCAGTAAAGCAAGTTTAAACAAAGGAGCAGGCGGTGACATTAAATTAAGTGCCGCTCATCCAGCGCTTTGGTGAACAATATGACACAAACGGTACATAAATTTGGTGGTTCAAGCCTTAGTTCGGCTCAACGGTATGAGCGAGTTGCGAGTATTATTTTAGAGCATACTCAGCCGGGCGATTGTGTTGTTGTATCTGCGGCGGGAAAAACAACCGATACTTTGGTGAAGTTATGGCAAAGCTATCAGCAACAGGATACGCATGTCGTTGCTGATATATTGCTGCAATTAAATAATCATCAAACTGATTTAATCACACAGTTACTTCATGCAGATCTTAAGCGAACTGCTTTAAGGCTTTTGCATAGTGAACTAACAGCGATTAGTGAATTGATAAAAAACCAAGGCTTGAAAGAGGCTCCCTTGCTTGCTCATGGTGAGGTCTGGTCTGCACGCTTATTGGCGCTTTACCTTACGCAATTAAATATTAATGCTTGTGACCTTGATGCTCGAACACTTTTTACATTAAATAATGGGCAATTGTTACATACCCAAAATGCGCAGCAATGTGCGAAGTTTATAACCCCAGACTACATTAATGTTGTCACAGGCTTTATTGCATCAAATACGTTGGGTGATACGGTTACACTTGGTCGCAATGGGAGTGACTATAGTGCAACCTTACTCGCTAATTACTGCCATGCTAAACAGGTGTGTATTTGGACCGATACACAAGGTGTATACAGCACAGACCCTCGCAAAGTTAGTAAAGCGGTTAAATACAATAAAGTGTGTAGAGGTCAAGCTAACCTATTAGCTCGATTAGGTAATCCTGTTTTACACGCTAAAACGCTTTCTCCTTTAAGAAACAGCGACATAAAACTATCTGTTCGTAGTAGTTTTGATGTGCAAGCAACGCCTACAGATATAGTTAAAGAAGGAAATGTAAAACAAAAGCGTTTTATTACCACGTTAAACAACATCGATTTATTAACAGTTGAAAAGCTGGCCGAAGGCGAAGTCGCAGATGTTAGCCAGCTGATTCAACACAGCATTCATCACTTTAGTCAAAATGGTGAAACTTATTTAGTTGTCCCCTCTGCTTCATCATATAAAGTTGTTAGTTATTTTGAGGGTAGAGCAAACATTAGCGAGTCGAGCTTAAATGGCTGTGCGGTTGTAGCGCCTGTTAATGATATTTCAAAATTGAATGTATTGGCTATTGATACGTTAAATGCTCATGCCATCGAGCCGCGCTTTATTCACCAAGACAGTGGATACATTTTACTATTAACGGATCAGGTTATAGATAGCGATATACTCAGTGTTTTACACGATAAGCTTATTAATAAAGGCCAAGAAGTCGCTTTAATAATCGCGGGCCTTGGCAATGTGGGAGAGGTATTTATAGAGCAGTTGTCAGCTCAATTCGAGCGTTTATCTGGTGACTTTACAATTAAATTGGTCGGGTTAATACGCTCTGAAACATTACTTTTTAATCCCAGTGGTATAAACATTGCTGATTGGAAAACGCATTTTCTCTCAGAAAGCAAAGCTTATAATAACCAAACATTACTAAACATAATTAGTGAACTTGATTATGAGCATAAAGTGGTTGTTGATATTACCGCAAGCGAGGCATTTAGCCAGTTATACCCGGAGTTTGTTGCATTAGATTGCCACTTGATCAGTGCTAACAAATACGCTGGAACTGCAGATACAGCATGGTATAAAGCTTTGCGTACGAGTATTAGTGAGCGAAATTTGCATTGGCGCTACAACACAAGCGTAGGTGCAGGCTTACCTGTTAACTTTGCATTGGCAGATTTGCAAAACAGTGGTGACAAAATCACTCGTATTGAAGGTGTTTTTTCAGGCACGTTATCGTGGTTATGCAGTAAGTTTGACGGAACAATACCATTTTCTGATCTGGTGCTTGAAGCACAAAAGATGGGGTTCACAGAGCCCGATCCGCGTGAAGATTTGTCAGGGCGTGATATGCAGCGTAAACTGCTTATACTTGCCAGAGAGCTTGGCTTAGAACTCGACCTTGATGATATAAGCTTATCAGCACTCATGCCCGAAACGCTTGCTATAGGAAGTTGGGACGACTTTTTAGCTAATGAATCCACCCTCAATGACTTTATTGACGCTCATGCTGCAAATGCCAAGGCACAAAGTTCCGTACTTCGTTACACGGGTTTACTTGAAATTACGGAAAACAAAGTAACCGCTCAAGTAGGTATTACTTATACTCCTATTGGTGATGCGTTAGCTAATTTAACACCTGGCGATAATATTTTTGTCATTAATAGTAAGTGGTATAGCGCTAACGCTCTTGTGATTCAAGGGCCTGGTGCGGGTAAGGAAGTAACCGCTGCGGGTATTCATTCTGACTTATATTGGTTGGTACAAAATATAAAATAAAGGTTACAAGGGCCTTGTATCAATCCGCAATAATACCTAATCATTTTGCGGGGCTAAACGTGTCGCTATCTGAGTTAAAAATTCTTATTTAGAACAGCTAAATTTGGTATTAACTAAAAACGGCAGCCAATGGCTGCCGTTCTTTATTTAAAACAGTTCTTCTTCTGTTTTAGTGTCTTCTTCAAATATATCTGTTGGTTGAGACATTACGTATTTTGTGGGGGCGGTGCCTTTGTCAAAATACTCAAAGCGACTGGTGTAATCATTTTTATGACTTAATAAACCGGTTTCTAAATCAATCCGAATAGACACTAAACCTTCTGGCGGCTCTATGGGGGCTTCAGGTTTACCTTCAAGCGCAACTTTCATAAACTCAACCCAAGCCGGTTGTGCTGTTTTAGCGCCAGATTCAGCCCCTGATATTTGCCCGCTATCAAGATTATTATTGTATGAAGTTCTGCCTAGCGGGTTGCCAGGGTTATCAAAACCAACCCATACCGAGGTCATAACATTTCGATTAAAGCCACTAAACCAAGTATCTACAGAGTCATTAGTTGTGCCTGTTTTCCCTGATAGATCACGACGGCCTAATGCTTGAGCGCGCCAACCTGTTCCTGACCAACCCGTTTTATGTGACCAGTTTCCACCTCCCCAAACAGCGCTATGCATTGCTTGAGCAATTAAAAATGCATTTTGTTTTGATATGACCTGAGGGGCACATTTTAATTGTGGCGTATCAGTATTTTGTTGTGGGAATAATCCAGTAGTATTGTCTGGGGTTAATGACTGATCTGAAGTGTCGTCACACACTACTGAAGGATTAGCTTTAAACAAACTGTTACCGTAAGCATCTTGGATTTCTGAGATAAAGTACGGCTCAATCAAATGCCCACCATTCGCAAATGCACTCATACCGCGAGCTAGTTCAATTGGAGTAATTGAAGCACTGCCCAGTGCTAAGGATTCACTGCGGTTGATGTCTGAATTTTTAAAGCCAAATTTTAGTAAGTGATCTGCTGTTCGTTGCAAACCAACACCTCGGAGCAAACGAACTGATATTACGTTTTTAGATTGTGCTAACGCGCGACGAATTCTAATTGGGCCATTGTAAACAGCCGGACTATTCTTAGGTCGCCATGCCACACCTTGGCTTTTATCCCACTGATTAATTGGCGCATCGTTTAAAATTGAGGCGAGCGTATAGCCGTTTTCAAGCGCAGCAGAATAAATAAATGGTTTTATGTTTGACCCCACTTGGCGCTTTGCTTGAATAGCTCGGTTGTATTGGCTCTGTTCAAAGCTATAGCCGCCAACAATGGCTTTAATGCGGCCATCTTGTGGGTCAAGTGAAACAATTGCGCTTGATGCTTCAGGTAATTGGCTTAGTTCATACTCGTTATTGCTGTTTTTACGCACCCAGATTTGCATTCCTGGCGTTAATATTTCAGCTGCCGTAGTTGGAGCAAAACCTTGGCGATAACGAGTTATGTATTTGCGTGCCCATTTTAAGTTGTCCCAATTCAGGTTTATTTGCTCTGCATTTTTAAGCAATACCGTGGCATTTTTTTCATCCACGTTAATAACAGCAGCTGCTTTTAACGTTCCTATCTCTTTGGCTTCATTGAGTTTAGCTAGTATTTTCTCTTTACTTAGCGCTGATTGTTTTTCAGGATCCCATAAAATAGCGGTTGGGCCTCTAAAGCCATGACGCATATCGTAGCTATGAAGATTATTAACTAGCGCGGTTTGCGCCGCTTTTTGTACTTTAGACTCAACAGAGGTAAATATCTTAAAGCCTGAATTATATGCCTTGTCTATTCCGTAACGTGAAACCATTTCTGCACGCACCATTTCAGAAATGTACGGTGCGTATAAATCTATTTCAGCACCATGAAAGTAAGCGGTAATAGGTTGGCTTGTTGCATCATCATACACGTCTTGTGTTATGTAATTTTCAGTTAATAAACGACCAAGTACAACATTACGGCGTGCTTTTGCACGGGTAGGGTTGCGAATTGGGTTTAACGCCGAAGGCGCTTTTGGCAAGCCAGCAATCATCGCCATTTGAGCAAGCGTTAAGTCTTTTAACTCTTTACCGTAATAAACTTGAGCGGCAGCTCCAATACCAAAGGCGCGGTTACCTAGCTCGATTTTGTTTAGGTAAAGTTCTAAAATTTCATCTTTAGTAAGTACATTTTCTATGTGTAGAGCGATGAATATCTCTTTTATTTTACGGATATAAGCTTTTTCTCGGGTTAAGAAAAAATTACGTGCAAGTTGCATGGTAATAGTACTAGCACCTTGTTTTTTCTCGCCTGTAGAAATAAGAACAATAGCAGAGCGAACTATGCCAATAGGGTCTATACCTATATGGTCATAAAAGCGATTGTCTTCAGTTGCTAAAAATGCATCAATTAAAGGTTGTGGGATTTCATCAATAGTGACCGGAATTCGACGTTTTTCACCAAATTGATTGATCAAAAGGCCATCTTTAGTGAATACTTGCATAGGAGTTTGTAATTGCACGTCTTTTAAAACTTGCACACTGGGGATATCAGGTTTAACGTAGTAATAAAGACTGACCAAAGTTATCAGACCGATTAACGTACAAATGATAAAAAATTGTAAAGTTCGTTTTAATAAAATCACTTATATTTCCCTAAATGGACTCCCAATTGCGAGTTTGGACTGATAGTATATATTGATTAAAAAATGAATAATATTTTTTCAGAAAAAAATTATAACTTGTTTATTATTAAAACAAAGGCCAAGTTGCAAACATGCTAAGTCAACTATTTCAAAAGCCGTCGCCAATGATGGTAGGAATTGATATCGGATCGCACTCGATTAAAGCGGTGCTTCTGAGAGAAATTGAAAGTGGATTTCGATTAGAGGCCCTAGCAATTGAGCCCATGCCTAAAGGCGCCATGAGTGAACGAACGATTCAAGATATTGAAGCGATTGGTAATGTAATAACAAAATTAAAAAGAAAATTACCTAAGTCACTTAAAAATGCAGCAGTGGCGGTGTCAGGGCAAACGGTTATTACAAAAGTAATTTTTATGGATGTGTCGTTGAGCGATGCAGAACTTGAATCTCAAATTGAAATTGAAGCAGATAGTTTAATACCTTACCCCCTTGATGAAGTTAGCTTAGACTTTGAAAAGCTCTCTACTAACGAAGCTGATCCGAGTAAAATGAATGTATTACTTTCAGCAGCCCGAACAGAAAGTGTTGAAGCACGTGTTGGCGCATTAGAAGAGGCTAATCTCGATACTAAGATTGTTGATGTAGAAAGTTACGCCTTAAGCCGTGCGATGGACGTTTATTATCAACAGCTACCAAGCGATGCCTTCAATAAGTGTGTTGCTGTTGTAGATATTGGTGCCGTACTCATGCTTGTAAGTGTTGTGCAAGCTGGTGAAACTATTTATACACGTGACCAGGTTTTTGGTGGTGATCAATACACAAATAGTATTGTTAACTACTACAACAAAGGGTTTGATGAAGCTGAAATAGGTAAAACATCAGGCGACTTACCACCTAACTATACCTTTGAGGTATTAGCGCCATTTCAAACAGCGTTGCTTCAGCAAGTACGTAGAGCGGTGCAAATGTTTTTAACAACGAGTGGTAAAGAACAAATAGACTACATTGTGCTTACTGGTGGAACTTCTATGATCAAAGGGCTTGATCGCTTATTAATTGAAGAATTAGGTATACACAGTGTTGTTGCAGAACCGTTTGCAAATATGGAAATTTCGCCAAAAGTAGATCGTAATGTTATGCAGCGTCACCGAACACAGTTTGCAATTGCAACAGGTTTGGCATTAAGGAGCTTTTCATCATGCCACATATAAATCTATTGCCTTGGCGAGAACTGCAGCGCGAAGAATCTAAAAAGAAATTTGTAACCATACTAGTTGGAATTGTTTTAGCTTGTTTTTTAAGTATGTACTTATTAAGTATGTTTTACAGTGCATTAAAAGACGGACAAAACTTAAAAAATAATTACTTAAGTTCTGAAATAAGCATGCTTGATCGAAAGATCAGTGATATTAGAGAATTAGACAAACGAAAAGAAAACCTACAGCAGCGAATGCGATTAATCGAAGAGCTGCAAAGTAGCCGTAACCTTGGCACACAAATTATGGATGAAGTAACAAAAATAGTACCTCAAGGTATTTACTTAACAAAGCTGGAACGCAGAGGGAACCAGATTTATGTACTTGGCCGAAGTGAATCAAATAACCGTTTATCTACTATGATCCGCCAGGTACAAAGTTCATATTTGTTAGAGCGTTTGACCATGCAGGATATTGTTGCAGGTGATCAGTCTTCGCGTTTACTAAGTGACTTTAGTATGGAGTTTTACGTAAAACCATTTGATGAGATTGGTGAGGTACGTAATGAACCTTGATTTTAAAGCGCTTGGCGAAATAGATTGGAATGAAATTGAGTTAGACAATATTGGTGATTGGCCTGCTGCTGTAAAGGTAATTTGCTGTGCATTTGTTGCTGGGCTCATATTATTTTTTAGCTATAGCCTGTTAGTTTCTGACGAGATTGATAGCTACCATAATGCGGTATCAAAAGAGGTCGACTTAAGAAGTACCTACAGAACAAAATACGCTGTAGCGAGTAAGCTAGATATTTATCGCCAACAAATGATAGAAATGGAAGACAAGTTTTCTCAATTACTTAAGCGGTTACCGACATCAAACGAAATACCAGGCTTACTTGACGATTTATCTTATGTTGGCACAACGAGCGGTTTAACATTTTTAAAAATTGGTTGGTTACCTGAAGTAGAGAAAGAGTTTTATACAGAGCTACCTATCAAAATAGAAGTAGTAGGTACTTATCATGAATTTGGTGAATTTGTTGGCAAAGTTGCTCAGTTACCACGAATAGTTAGTTTGCATGACTTTTCTATTACGTCTTCTGGCGAAAAACAACTAACATTTAGTGTTGTAGCAAAAACTTACCGTTATGAAGAAGGAGTTAAAAAATGAGGCTCCTTCATTTAATGCCGCTATTGGCTGTTGTTGCGTTAGTGGGGTGTAACGACGATACCTCGGAACAAAAAGAGTTTATTGACCAGGTAAAAGCAAGCACAACGCCTAAAGTTGAGTCGATTCCTGAACTTACTCAATTTGAGATTTTTGAATATAGTGCTGGAAATTTACGAAGTCCATTTGTGGCACCTCAACCTGAAATAATTCAGAACAAACTGACGCAAATAAAAAACTGTTTACATCCAGATCCAGACAGGCGCAGAGAGCCATTAGAAAAATACCCGTTAGATAATTTAGCAATGAAAGGTACAATTGGTTCAAGTGGTCAAGTTTGGGCGCTTATAACTGCTGCAGATGAAACATTACATCGTGTAACGATTGGTAATTATTTGGGCAGTTACGATGGCAAGGTAAAAGCTGTGAGTAACGATTTTATAGAATTAGTTGAATTAATCCCTGATGGCTCTGGTTGTTGGAAAGAGCGCCTGACTAAACTGGAAATGTTAGAGGCGGCAACTGATGGCGCAAATTAATAATAAAAAAGGTAAAAATAACATGCATAAGGATGTTCTTTGGTTTAATCGCATTGCGAGAGCTTTATTTGCAACAGCCGCTTTGGTTTGTGCTAACAATGCTTTGGCAGGACCATTGCTTTACGATGTACGTTATAACCCATTACTTAAAGGTGAAACCGAACTACAGCTTGTTTTCGACGAAGAGATAACTTTAGAACCACAAATTCAAGTATTTAACAGCCCAGCGCGTATTGAAATGTTTTTTGATACCGCAGAGTTAGAATTAGGATTAAATGACGTTGAAGTTAATCAAGCAGGTATTAGTAGTGTCACCAATGTGTTATCTGAGCAAGGTTTAAAGGTAACAGTTAATCTAGACAGATTAAAAATGTATGAAACAGAAGTTAATAACAACTTAGTTTCAATACGAGTATCGGATAACCCATTAACCGGTTCAGTAACTGAAGATGAAGCCGTTCTGACAGGTGATGTGAGTGGAAACTACATTAACCGCATCCAATCTATTGATTTTAGGCGTGGTGAGAAAGGTGAGGCAAAGGTACTTGTATTTTTACAAGACACTCAAGCTGCTATAGAGGTTCACGAAAGTGGCGGCAAAATTTACGCAGATTTTCACCATACAGATATTCTGGACGATCTACTTTATGAGTTGGATGTTTTAGACTTTGGTACCATTGTTAGTACTATCGAAACGTTTAAAGAAGAAGGGCGAAGCCGCGTTGTTATAGAACCTAATGCCGAGTTTACATTCACGTATCAGCAAATAGACAATATTCTTACCCTCACAGTTGAAAAAGATGAAACTCAAAATGCTTACCTAGATGGTGGTAAAGAGTATCAAGGTCGACCAATGACCTTAAACTTTCAAGATATTTCAGTCCGTGCAGCATTACAAATTATCGCAGGCTATAACGACTTTAACTTAGTAACAAGCGATTCCGTTACCGGTAACATTACCTTGCGCTTAGATGGCGTGCCGTGGGACCAAGCACTTGATGTCGTATTACGTATAAAAGGATTGGACAAGCGCATGGATGGCTCTATCTTAATGGTAGCGCCAGCAGAAGAGCTTGCAGCCCGTGAAGCAAAAGATCTAAAAGCAAAGCAGCAAGTTGAAGATTTAGAGCCGCTTTATAGCGAATATATGCGATTAAATTACGCCAAAGCTGAAGACTTTGCTGACTTACTTAAAACAGATATTAATAGCATCATTACCCCACGCGGAAGTGTGTCGGTTGATCAGCGTACTAACACTTTACTCGTTAAAGATACTGTTAAGAGCATAGAAAATATTAGACGTATGATTGAAACCCTGGACATACCGGTTCAACAGGTTGTTATTGAATCTCGTATGGTAACAGTGCGTGATAACGTAACTGAGGACCTAGGTGTTCGTTGGGGATTTAGCGATCAGCAAGGTAGTGATGGCATATCTGGTTCTTTAGAAGGTGCTGAAACCATTTCAAATGGGGTAATCCCTGACTTAACAGATAGATTAAATGTAAATCTACCTATTACAAACCCAGCGGCAAGTATAGGCCTCCACATAGCAAAACTCGCCAACGGGACATTAATCGATTTAGAGTTAAGTGCGCTTGAAGAAGAGAATAAAGGCGAGATTATTGCAAGCCCGCGTATTATTGCTGCCAATCAGCAAAAAGCGCGCATTGAACAAGGTACTGAAATACCCTATACAGAATCAGCTTCTAGTGGTGCAACAACGGTAAGCTTTAAAAAAGCAGTACTTAGTTTAGAGGTGACACCACATATAACGCCTGATAATAAAGTAATTTTAGACTTAATTATCACGCAAGATACACGTGGCGATACTGTACAAACAGGTACCGGTGAGGCCGTTTCGATAGATACTCAAGAAATTCAAACACAAGTATTAGTAGAAAACGGGCAAACTATCGTACTGGGTGGGATTTTCCAACAGCAGATAATCAACACTACAAATAAAGTGCCGGTATTAGGTGATATTCCTTATGTTGGTAGGTTGTTTAAAAGCACCAGTGAATTTAATGAAAAGCGTGAATTGCTTATTTTCGTGACACCAAAAATACAAATAGATTAAAATAAGGTACTTTTTTGTTAATCAACGGGTGATTATTTAGTTTAATTGCTCGTTATGTGGCTTTTTATTCTAATTGACTTGAAATACCCCTGCAATTACTGAGATAATCCCCTCCTTAATTTTGGGGCCAGGTCGTTAGGCGGGGTTTTATTTCAAATTTTAGAGTTCGTTTGTACTAAAAGATATGGCTGAGAAACGTAATATATTTCTAATTGGCCCCATGGGGGCTGGAAAAAGCACAATTGGTCGTCACATTGCCGATCAATTACACCTTGAATTTGTTGATTCTGATCAAGAAATCGAACGCCGCACGGGTGCAGATATTGCCTGGGTATTCGATCTTGAAGGTGAAGAAGGCTTTAGACTTCGTGAAGAATCTGTTATTGGCGACTTAACTGAAATGCAAGGTATTGTACTTGCTACAGGTGGTGGTTCAGTAATGAGTAAAGAAGTTCGAAACAAGCTTTCGGCTCGTGGTATCGTTGTATACCTAGAGACACCTATTGAAAAGCAAGTTGCACGCACACAACGCGACAAGCGTCGCCCGTTACTGCAAACAGAAGAAGCACCTCGTGATGTACTAGAGCGCTTAGCAGAAGAACGCGAACCGTTATATAAAGAAGTGGCTGATTTTGTTGTACGCACTGATGAGCAAAGCGCTAAAGTTGTTGCAAATCAAATCATTGAGAAACTAGATTTTTAAAACCAATACATAATAAAGGATTAGCTGAGCATGCTTAAATTAACTGTTAATTTGGACGAGCGAAGTTATCCTATTTATATTGGGCAATCTGCACTTCAAGATAATGGCCGTCTAATTCATCATATTGGTGATTGTCGGCCTATCATCATTACTAATGACACAATTGAACCTTTATATCTACAAGGCTTACTTGATTCATTAGCTGAATTAAATCCTCTTTCCTTTATCATACCTGATGGTGAGCAATACAAGTCACTAGAGTGGTTTGAAAAAATATCCGCTTTTTTACTGCAAAATAATTGTGGTCGCGATACTTGTTTGATTGCATTAGGTGGTGGCGTAGTTGGTGATTTAACTGGTTTTGTAGCTGCATGTTATCAACGTGGCGTGCCGTTTATTCAAATACCTACAACACTTTTATCGCAAGTGGATTCATCTGTTGGTGGAAAAACAGCGGTGAACCATCCGTTAGGAAAAAACATGATTGGGGCTTTTTATCAGCCACAAGCTGTTTTTATTGATACTCAGTCTCTTCATACACTCCCAAAAAGAGAGTTTGCGGCAGGAATGGCTGAAGTTATCAAGTATGGTTTAATATACGATACCGAGCTTTTTACTTATTTAGAGCAAAATGTTGAAAACTTACAGCAGCTAAATGAAACATGCCTGCAGCATATCATTTACAGGTGCTGTGAAATTAAAGCGTTAATAGTTGCTGAGGATGAAAAAGAGCAAGGTCTCAGAGCATTGCTAAACTTGGGGCATACCTTCGGTCACGCAATTGAAGCCCAAATGGGTTATGGTAAGTGGCTTCATGGTGAAGCTGTTGCTACGGGTATGGTGTTAGCTTCTCAGTTGGCTCACACTCGAGGTGACTTAACGCAGCAGGATGTAGCGCGTATTGTGGATGTTATTAAACAATATAACTTACCAACTGAAGTACCTGCAGATATGACGAGTGAACAATTTTTATTGCACATGCGCAAAGATAAAAAAAATAAAAAAGGAACTATCCGTTTTATTTTACCCACTCAATTTGGTCAATGTGCATTGGTAGACGATGTATCTGACGATCAAGTCCGAGCATTAATCGAGCACTAAATGCAGTCACAAATTTTACCAAGCCGTGCGGCTTTGGTGGATAGAATCGCACTGCAATTTGAATATGGTCAAAACCTCATTGTTTTACTGGGCACATCAGGCCTAGGCAAAAGCTATCTACTTGAAACCTTTATTACCGATAAATACAACGACTTTAATAAAGCATTTGTACAGTCGAGTGCAAAATTGACGGACGCTCAGTTAATGAGCGATCTATTAGAGCAAAGCTTTAACAACCCGTTGGTTGATCATAATTTAAGTTTGTCTGAAAATTTTTATCAGTTACTTAATCAACAACAACCGGGCTCCTGTTTATGGGTTATTGACGGTGGTAGGCACTTATCAGAAGAGTTTTTAATTGAGCTGGAGCTGCTAGCTAAAAATAGCCCAATCACTCTCTATATTATGATTGCCTCAGCTGCAAAGTTGCCGGTTGAACATGCAGTTGAAATTCATCTTGAACGGCTTCCTCTTCATGAAAGTAAGCAGTTAATGGGGTGGTACTTTGAAAAGCTTCCTCACGATGAAGAGCCTGTTTTCCAAGCTTTTTTAGCTGAAGCTAATGGTAATCCTAGTTTATTGCTTGCATGGCAACAGGATGAGTACATCGCAGATATCAAAGTTAAAGATAAAGTATCATGGCGTGTACATTTACTGGTACTTATGTTGCTCATTATGTTCTTAATTATAGGCTTGTTATATAAGTCAGATATGAGTGATTGGTGGCAAAAGCATTATGAGCAAGGCACCATTGAGGTTGATAGCACTGCTATTCCAGTGAGCCAGGCTATTGCACCTATACCTGACACAGTAACAAAAGAAAAAGTAGCCGACATACAGCCTACCGCTGAAGGTGAAAGAAAAAACGATATATCCGCGATCATGCAAAGCTTAAATGCAGGCAACGAGATCAATGAGCCTATTAGCTCTGATACACTCATAAAAGATGAACCTGTTAAAGAGCTTGTGCAATCAAAAGTTAACAATGAGGTTAATGCATCATCAGTGCAACTGCCCATTAACGAAGCTAGCTCTTGGTACTCTAAGCAAAATGATTCAAATACGGTGATTCAGTTACTTGCAGTAACACAAAAGCAAGTTGTAGATGATTTTATAAAGCAGTATGCACTCCAAATAACGGCGTACACTTATCAAACTCAAAGAAATGGTAAAACATGGTGGGTGGTGACAACCGGCAGTTTTACAAGCATGAAGGATGCACAGCAAGGTATGAAAAACCTACCTGCAAGTATCTTAAAAAATAAGCCGTTTTATAAAAAAATTAGTAAAATAAAACAAGAAATTGCACGAGTTGATCAGTAATATAAATCGCTTTAGTGTAAAATCGCGCAACACCAGATTGAAGTAAAGAACCAATGCAGCAAAAGAGTAGAGCCTTCCTTAAATGGGCTGGCGGAAAATACAGTCTCGTTGATGATATTAACGCGCGATTAAACCAAGCAAGTTCGCATGCTGATACCTTGGTTGAACCTTTTGTTGGTGCCGGTTCCGTTTTTCTAAATAGCGATTTTAAGCATTATATTCTTAACGATATTAATGCTGATTTAATCAACTTATATAAAGAATTAAGAAATTCACCCGATGAGTTTATTAGTGATGCAAAAAAGCTATTCGTTGATTTAAATAACCACCCCGATGCGTACTACGAATACCGAGTTCAGTTTAATCAAAGCCGTGATGTATATGAGCGGTCAATGCTATTTTTATACATGAATCGTTTTGGTTACAACGGCTTATGCCGTTATAACTTAAAAGGTATTTTTAATGTACCATTTGGTAAATATAAAAAGCCTTATTTTCCTGAAAAGGAAATGTACTTTTTTGCTGAAAAAGCACAGCAAGCGACGTTTACATGCTTAGGCTACGATGACGTATTTAAACTGGTTCCTAATAACGCGGTTATTTATTGCGATCCACCCTATGTCCCTTTGAGTAAAACGGCTTCGTTTACTTCTTATGCTAAGGGCGGGTTTAATTTAGATGATCAGGCTAATTTAGCTAATTTGGCAGAAAAAGCGGCGTTTGAAAATAACACCCCAGTGCTTATTTCAAATCACGATACAGTATGGACACGGAAAATATACAGCCAAGCATCACTTGATCAAATTCAAGTAAAAAGAACGATAAGCCCTAAGGGCGGAACTCGTAATAAAGTAGGCGAGTTAATGGCTATGTACTTACCACTAAAACAACCACAGCATAAATTGAAAGCGCAAAAGCGATAAATAGTATTATCGCAATAGCAATGATTGAGGAAATAGAGTGTTCTTGAAAATCTGCGCGGCGCTTTTGTTCTGATTGAACACCAAAAAATGCGGCTAGCACACTTTGCAACGCGCTAATAAAGTGCCGCATTTTCTAGAATAAAGGCTTTAAAGAAGGTGTTTTCTTGCTGTCGTCTGAGCTTGTTAATAACTCAAGTAAATCCAAGTAGTGAAACTGAGCGCTGCGGCTATCACCAGTGATCCAAGAAAACCAAGAAGAGTCTTCTTCAAGTACATGTAAACAGGGTTTACTTGTGTTTATTTCGTGTGTTGATTGCGGAGCACAATTATTAACCGAGCTTAACTCTTGCCCTGAACTTGGCGTAAAATTTACTACCCCAATAACTAATAATGCAGATGCAATTAATATCCCAATTTTAAAAGCGCGCATGATTTGAACCTAATATTTTGTTACTTTTTTAAGCATAACAAAAACTGCTCAAATAACAAACTTGTTTCTAATAAAGACTATTAATTAAATGTCAAAAATAGCCACTTAAGTACTTCAAACGCAACAGTATTACGCCTTAGTTGCTTGGGTAACGTCATCAATTGAGTTACATTAACGTAATATTTTACTCATTGGTGAATCTGCTATGTTTAGCCCAGAACAAAAATACTTAATTGCCCCATCAATTCTTTCAGCTGATTTTGCAAAGCTTGGTGAAGATGTTGATAGCGTTTTAGCCGCAGGTGCAGATGTAGTGCATTTTGATGTAATGGATAATCACTATGTACCTAACTTAACGATTGGACCTATGGTGTGTAAAGCACTAAGGGACTACGGTATCACCGCGCCAATTGATGTGCATTTAATGGTTAAGCCTGTCGATAGCATCATTCCACAGTTTGCAGAGGCGGGGGCTTCAATAATTACTTTTCACCCAGAGGCGAGTGAGCATATTGATCGCACGATTCAATTAATCAAAGATCATGGCTGTAAAGCTGGCTTAGTATTTAACCCAGCGACCAGTTTAAGCTATTTAGATCATGTAATTGATAAGCTAGATACTATTTTACTCATGTCTGTTAACCCCGGATTTGGTGGGCAAAGCTTTATTCCTCATACACTTAAAAAGTTAGCGCAGGCAAAGCAACGAATTGTTGAGTCAGGTCGAGATATTCGACTAGAAGTGGACGGTGGTATTAAGGTGGATAATATCGCTGCAGCAGCTCAGGCCGGTGCAGATATGTTTGTAGCAGGCTCTGCTATTTTTAATCAGCCAGACTACGAAGTAGTTATTGATCAAATGCGTAAGCAACTTGAGAGTGTAAAATAATGCAGTACGATGCGGCATTTTTTGATTTGGATGGCACACTAGTCGATAGTGTATATGACCTATATATCTCAATTAACTTAACATTAAGCGACTTGGCATTTCCTATTGTAAGCCAACTTTTGGTCGAAAGCTGGGTAGGTAATGGTATAGATATGTTGGTAAAGCGGGCACTGAGTGGTGATATACAGGTTAGTGAGCATTTAGATGAATCACTAACTAATAAAGCCATTGCACAGTTTCATAAGCATTATGAACAACAGGTAGGCCAATACAGCGTGTTATACCAACATGTTGAAACAGGGCTTGCAGCTTTACGTGGTATGCAAAAAGCATTGATAACTAATAAGTCTCGAATTTTTACTGAAAAACTTCTTGATAAGTTAGCACTTACCAATCATTTTGAGCTTATTATTTGTGGCGATGATATGGCAAAAAAACCGTCACCTGAGCCATTATTGTTTGCGTGTAAAAAGCTAAATATTGAGGCCTCTAAAGCAATAATGATTGGCGATTCTAAAAGCGATATACTTGCTGCAAAAGCGGCGGGTATTGATGTAATTGCAGTAGGCTATGGCTATAATCAAGGTGAAAACCTTGCTGATTATAATCCACAGTACCTATGCGATAACTTCTTAGATATAATACCTGTCCTAACACAGCGTTAAATATTAATAATTAAGTAAATAAAGGAAAATCATGAGTAAACCAGTAGTTTTAAGCGGCATTCAGCCAACCGGTGGTATGACAATAGGCAACTATGTTGGCGCTATTAACCAGTGGCTAAAGTTACAGGAAGATCACGAAAGTTTCTTTATGTTGGTTGACTTGCATGCAATCACCGTTCGCCAAGAGCCAGAATTATTACGCTCTCGTGTACTAGATGGCGTTGCATTGTATGCTGCATGCGGTATCGACCCTGAAAAGTCAGCGTTATTTGTTCAGTCTCAAGTGCCAGAGCACGCACAGTTAGCGTGGGTACTTAATTGTTACGCGCAAATGGGTGAACTTAACCGCATGACCCAGTTTAAAGATAAGTCGTCAAAGCATGCTAACAATGTAAACGTGGGCTTATTTTCGTACCCAGTTTTACAAGCGGCCGATATTTTACTTTATCAAGCCGATCAGGTACCAGTAGGCGAAGATCAAAAACAACACTTAGAGCTAACGCGTGACATAGCGACACGCTTTAATAACTTATACGGTGACGTTTTTAAACTGCCAGAGCCTTACATTCCAGAGTTTGGTGCGCGTGTAATGAGCCTACAAGACCCACTCAAGAAAATGTCAAAGTCTGACGAAAATCCAAACGGCTACATTATGTTATTAGATGAGCCTAAAAAGATTGAGAAAAAGCTTAAAAAAGCAGTGACCGATTCAGACGAGCAAGCGCGTATTTACTTTGACCGAACTGAAAAGCCAGGTGTATCTAACTTACTTACTTTATTAAGCGTAGCGACTAAGCGCTCAATAGAGGACTTAGTGCCAGAGTTTGAAGGTAAAATGTACGGTCATCTTAAAAAAGATACAGCCGATGCAGTAGTAAGCATGATTGAACCAATTCAAGCTCGCTTTAAAGAAATTAGAGAAGATCAAAATTTACTTGATAACATAATGAAATCTGGAGCTGAAAAAGCCAGTGTACGTGCCGAGAAAACGCTTAAATCGGTATACGATGCATTAGGGTTTATTCCACGCGGATAGGTTTATTGAAATAAAAATGCCGCTTATTAGCGGCATTTTTCATATGGCACATATCAACATGATAGACCCAAATAAAAACAGTAGCGATACTGCTAATTTGTCTGTTTTATCCATTATTCGGCTCCTTTTACAGTTATGTCTTGTGCGTTATTAATACTCACTAAAGAAACGCTGTAGCCTTTATTTTCAAGTAATGTAAGCAAGCTATCTTGGCCTACAAGGTGTCCAGCCCCAACTAGTACAAACTCACTGCTGTCGTTATTAAACATTGCCTCTACTTTTGGTAACCAATTATTATTTCTATCTTTAAGTAGCTGCTTGTAGCTTTTTGGGTCATTTTTCTGCATATTTTCAACCGCTACCTTGTTTAGTGTGTCGGTATCACCTTCTCGCCATGCAGTTAATAATCCTTTAAATATATCATTATAGTTATTTAGCTCTGCTAGGTTACGTTTGATAAAGTCATTTTCGTTACCTTGACCCATTGTTTTATATAACTCTAACTGAAACTCCATTGTTTCTAAGTAGTTTTTTGTTTTGTTGTCTTTAGTCGCTTTTTTCGTATAGTAAGCATCAACACCTTCACCCATTAAGTTTTGTTTTTGCAGTTCCATGGACATTAAAACGATACCCACCATGGCTGGGCGAAAACCATCTAACTTTTCTAGGTTAGCGCCAAACTCACTCAGTTTATTTTCGAGTGAAGCTTTAACCTCAGGCTCTAACTTTTCACTTAACGTTTCATTATTAGTATATGAAAGCGCGCCAAGCATTTGCATTTGAGCATTAGTATCAGCTGGGTCTGCTGCTGGCGCTTCAAAAACAATTGTATCGGCTTGTTCATAGGCATGATTAAACTCAACGGGTAATGGCATTTCAGCTTTAGGTAAAATATGTACAGTACCGCCAATAAATAACGAGTCATCTCCTTTGCTTACTTGCCATACAGAGCTTTGAGCTTGTGCTGTATTTGCTACCAAGCTGCAACCAAGTAAAACGCTGGCAGACACTAATTTTTTTGTAAAATTTTTCATAATAACTTCCTAATACTTTAAAATTTGTTGTTTTTAGTTAGATAAAATATTGCTGAAATAAGCAGTAATTGACGATGTTACTTTTGAAAGGTTTTCGTCAATTTCTGTGTTTATTTTGCTCATTGAAGAATCAAGTTCAGCTGATATTTTTTCATCTATTGAAGAAAGCAGTGTTTGCGTATCGACATGAGTTTTTAAAGACTCAGTTGCATTTACTGTGTTAGTTTTTTGCTGCTTTTTGTTAGTTGGTTTGTTTGTTTCTGGATGTTCACCAATTACACACTGTTCAACGCTCTTTTTAAATATGTGTTGTTTCGTATCAACTGCGAAGGCTGATGTAGTATTAAAAGCAGTTACTAGTAGTAGAGTAGATAGACCTTTTTTCATTGTGCTGTTCATAATTAAACCTTTTATATTTTTAATTGCAGCTAATTTAGAATCGCAAATGATTTTTAGTAAGCTGCTTGTTGATGACGGTTTAAAGAATATCGCTGAATTTACTGAGAGTCGCTTATCTAGTTATGAGCAATTAATAGATAAGGTTTTAATCGTATTTAATTGTTTTAATTCAATGGGTTAGCGCAAAACCTTATTTTGTTGATATAAGGTTTTAAATGCTTTTTATACACAATAATGAGTTGATGTGGTACGGTTTATAAAAATAAAAATAAAAATAAAAATAAAAATACCTAAAGACTATGAATTATCAAATCGGACCTTGGCAATTTATAAGTAATCGCTGTGTGATTACTTCAAATAACTTAGAAAGGGAATTAGATCCACTTTTAGTAAAGTTATTACTGCACTTTGTAAATAAGCCTCAACAAATAGTTTCCCGCCAAGCGCTAATCGAAAGTGTATGGCAACAAAGCTATGTAGACGATAACGCGATTAACCGAGCTATCTCAGAGCTAAGAAAACAGCTTGCTCATCCAGCTGAAAAAGCACCGCTTTTAAAAACGCATTACCGTAAAGGATATAGCCTTACGGTAGTACCTGAACAGTTAACACGAGAAAGCGTTACTGAAAAGCCTGTAAACTCAATATCTGACTCGGCTACTGACACTACAAATAGTGATGATTTTACTGCTGCAACTATTTCAAAACCGGTTCCAGAAAA
Source organism: Pseudoalteromonas sp. S554 (assembly GCF_005930865.1). NCBI lineage: Bacteria > Pseudomonadati > Pseudomonadota > Gammaproteobacteria > Alteromonadales > Pseudoalteromonadaceae > Pseudoalteromonas > Pseudoalteromonas sp. S554. The sequence goes on from NZ_PNDV01000092.1 coordinate 20,980, forward strand.
GAACATCAAAACGCTTTTGGCTTATACATTATTAGTCATCACCTGTATTTTTTCTATTGTGTGGTTGGTACTGTTTTATACAAGTGAAGGCGCTGGTGATGTAATTAAACAAGTTACGGTAAATAAGGTTGCGAGTACGTGGAATATAGGTAGTGAGGTTCACCCTGAGCTATCTTCAGATAAACACTATTTAGCTTATACCAATGTTGAACCTGAACAGGATTTTAATCGTGCATTTGTTAAGCGACTTTCTGATCAGAGAGAAGTAGAAATTACATACCCTGGTTTTCAGGTATCTATTTTATCGTGGCAGCTAAACCAACATGCTGTGCTATTACAAGCGACAAACTTAAAACAGCAGCAATGCGAAATGGTATTAGTTGATTTAAGCCAGTTTCCTATTATTGGAGACGCTAAACTTATAAAAAAATGTGACCTCAGATACACAGGTTATGCGCAATTAGATCAAAATGGTGAGTATGTTTATTATACCGAATACAAAAATGAGCAAGATGGCTCAGGGTTATACAAATTTGATTTAGAATTACAAAAGGAGTCGATTGTTATTCCTCCGCCAGGTGTAATGTATGGTGTAATAATGCCGCGTTTATCTCATTCGGGTAATAAAATAGCGTACATACTAAGCCAAAAAGGCCAGCCATTTTCTGTATTTAGTTACGACTTTAACACACGTGAGACTAAGCGATTATTTAAGGCAAAGAGAAGAACCATCAGTTTCGCGTTCGATTGGCTTTCAAATGATAAAGGCGTCATTGTGTTTGAAGACTCTGATCTTTCAAGCATTACGTTTAATGAAAATAATATAATTAAACATACTCTAAATGTTACCCCCGCAATTTCACCTTATTATATTGCAGTTCAGTCTGCTAATAGTCTGTTTTACTCAGCAAATAAAACACAAGCATTTTCATTAATTAAAGCAACGGATACCTTTGGCGACAATCCAGTTTATGAACCTTTGTATACAAGTGATAATGACGACTACAGTATTGTGGAAGTAATAAATAAAGCTGGGCCAGCGCATGTTTTTGTATCAGAGCGCTCTGGTAGCAGCCAATTATGGATTGCTCAAAATGGGCTAACTAAGCAACTTAGTTTTTTTAATTACGACGATGACTCCTCTACCTATAAATTAAGAGGGTTAAAAGTATCCCCTAATAAGAGGCGTATATTATTAATAAAAAATAAGCGCTTTTCACTTTATGACCTAAACACGCAAAAATTCTACCCGTTAGAGATGTTAAGTGGGCGAAAAATAGAGAGTTATATTTGGTCAAAAAATAACGAAAGTATTATTTATATTGAGCAGCTTGATTCAAAAAATAGAGTCGTTGAGTTGAACTTGCTAACCCGAGATACTCGCGTAATTGAAGACATTAAAGCCAATAAGCTCATTTCGGATAGTGAAGGTAACGCTTACGCAATAACACTTGATCAGTTAATTCGTCTCGCAGATAAGCAAAGCTGGGCATTACCTAAAAATGCCAGAAAGGCGAATGTATATGGAGTAAGCAAAGACTATTTTTATTACTCAGATTCTATTTCAAGAATTGCAAGGCTCAATTTAAAAGAGGGTACCGTGCAAGATACACACGTGGACTTTCGGCCTATCACTTTTGAGGTGAGTTCAGATAACGAAATTTTATTTACGGGTGCTAAATACAAAGATATGCAAATTATACAAATTAGTTGGGATGAATAAAAAGTTTATCAAGGACTAACAGTTGGGAGCCAAATATAAAAAACACCAAGTAGTTAAATTACTTGGTGTTTTTTTATTGGTATTAAAGCAATGGCTTTAGGTAATGACCTGTGTGCGAACGCTCACATTCGGCTACTTCTTCAGGCGTACCTGCAATAAGTATCTCACCGCCGCCAGCGCCCCCTTCAGGGCCTAAATCAACCACCCAGTCTGCAGTTTTAACCACATCTAAGTTATGCTCAATAACCACGATGGTGTTACCGTGATCGCGCAGGCGATGTAATACAACAAGCAGTTGTTCAATGTCAGCAAAATGTAGGCCAGTTGTGGGCTCATCAAGTATGTACAGTGTTTTACCTGTATCGCGTTTAGAAAGCTCACGGGCAAGTTTTACACGCTGAGCTTCACCGCCAGAGAGTGTAGTAGCTGCTTGTCCTAAGCGAACATACGATAAACCAACGTCCATTAGCGTTTTAAGCTTACGGGCTATTGCAGGTATTTTATCAAAGTAGTCGTGCGCGTCTTCAACGGTCATTTCGAGTACTTGGTGAATGTTTTTACCCTTGTATTGTACTTCTAGAGTTTCGCGGTTGTAGCGTGCCCCTTTACATACATCACAGGGTACATATACATCAGGTAAAAAGTGCATTTCTACTTTAATTACGCCATCACCTTGGCAGGCTTCACAGCGTCCACCTTTAACGTTAAAACTAAAGCGACCCACTTTATATCCACGAGAGCGTGATTCTTGTGTACCCGCAAATAACTCACGAATCCCCGTAAAAATACCGGTATAGGTAGCAGGGTTTGAGCGTGGTGTACGGCCAATAGGGCTTTGGTCAATATCAATTACTTTATCAAAATGGTCAAGACCACTAATTGATTTATACGGTGCGGCTTCGGCTGTGGTTGCGCCGTTTAATTCAGTATGCGCTAGTTTGAATAGCGTATCGTTTATAAGTGTTGATTTACCAGAGCCCGACACCCCTGTTATGCAGGTCATTAAACCAAACGGAATTTTTAAATCGACATTTTTAAGGTTGTTACCTGTTGCGCCAAATAGCTCAAGCCATTTATCGCCGGTTGGGTTACGCTTTTTTGGTACTTCTATTTTTCGCACGCCTGATAAAAACTGGCCAGTTACTGAGTCTTTCGTGGCTAAAATATCGTCGCGTGTACCTTGTGCGATAATATGTCCGCCGTGAACACCCGCACCAGGGCCAATATCAATAATATGATCGGCTGCGCGAATGGCGTCTTCATCATGCTCAACAACAATAACGGTGTTACCAAGGTCGCGTAAATGCACCAATGTTTGTAATAGACGATCGTTATCGCGCTGGTGTAAACCAATTGATGGTTCGTCTAATACATACATAACACCAACAAGACCCGCACCAATTTGGCTGGCTAAACGAATTCGCTGCGCTTCACCACCAGAGAGGGTATCGGCACTGCGCTCAAGCGATAAGTAATTAAGGCCAACATTGATTAAAAACGATAAACGGTCGCGAATTTCTTTAAGAATTTTTTCTGCTATTTGTGCTCTTTGGCCACTTAACGATAAGCTCTCGAAAAAGTCCATCGCTTCGCCAATACTCATGGTGGTAATAGCAGGTAAGTTAGTTTGGCCAATAAATACGTGGCGTGCTTCTTGGCGTAAACGCGACCCCTTACAACTAGGGCAGGCTTGGCTGGTTTGATATTTAGCGAGCTCTTCACGTACCGAGTTTGACTCAGTTTCGCGATAGCGACGGTTCATGTTATTTAACACGCCTTCAAACTCGTGGTTGCGTGTGATTAAATCGCCTCTGTCGTTACGGTAGTTAAAGGCTATTTTTGTACTGCCAGAACCTTCTAAAATAATTTTTTGAGAGTCTTTAGCCAGCTTTTCAAACGGTACGTCTAAATCAAATTTATAATGTTCTGCTACGGCTTGAAGCATTTGGAAGTAGTAAAAGCTACGTTTATCCCACCCTTTTATAGCACCTCCGGCTAAGCTTAACTCTGGGTTATGCACTACGCGGTTAGGGTCAAAGTACTGGCGTACGCCTAAACCATCACAACTTTGACACGCACCGGCAGGGTTATTAAACGAAAATAAACGTGGTTCTAATTCGGTCATTGCATAGCCACAGGTAGGGCAGGCAAAGTTGGCTGAAAACAACATTTCTTCAATACTGCTGTCGTCCATGTAGGCTACATTTGCTACGCCGCCCGACATTTCAAGTGCTGTTTCAAACGACTCAGCTAAACGCTGCTGTTGACCGTCTTTTACCTTAAAGCGGTCAACAACCACTTCAATAGTATGTTTTTTATGAAGTTCAAGTGTCGGCGGATCTGATAAGTCGCACACTTCGCCATCTATTCGGGCACGGATATAACCTTGGCTTGCAAGCTGCTCAAGTAATTTAACGTGCTCACCTTTACGGTCTTTAACCACTGGTGCTAAAAGCATCAGTTTAGTGCCCTCTGGCAGCGCTAAAACGGTATCAACCATTTGGCTAATTGTTTGTGCGGCTAAAGGTAAATCATGTGTAGGGCAACGAGGTTCGCCCACACGGGCAAACATTAAACGTAAGTAATCGTATATTTCGGTAATTGTACCTACGGTAGAGCGCGGATTATGCGAAGTTGATTTTTGTTCTATTGAAATTGCAGGAGACAGTCCCTCAATATGATCAACATCGGGTTTTTCCATCAAGGATAAAAACTGTCTTGCATAAGCAGAAAGTGATTCAACATACCGGCGTTGCCCTTCAGCGTATAAAGTATCAAATGCAAGTGATGACTTTCCCGAACCAGATAGGCCTGTGATAACAATTAATTTATCACGTGGGATGGTTAGGCTGATGTCTTTTAAATTGTGCGTACGGGCGCCTCGGACTTCAATGTTTTCCATGCTATCTCGTTAATTACCAAAATTATTTACTGAGTATCTCATAATACGCTGCAATATTAATCCTTGATCATGAAAAATCCTTAGCTTTAAGCGATTAATTATTGCCAAGCTTGTGGTAGAATCCTTGCCTAATTTTTTCACATCGTAAGATTTTGCTGATAATGACTGCATCTTCACTTAATTCACGAGAAAAGCGCGCCGCTGTATCGCTAGCGAGTGTGTTTGCATTTAGAATGCTCGGCTTATTTATGCTGATGCCGGTATTAGCGATTTATGGCCAGTCGCTTGACGGTTTTTCACCTATTTGGATTGGCTTTGCTATTGGTGCGTATGGCCTAACGCAGGCTGTGTTGCAAATACCTATGGGCCGTTTGTCAGACAAAATAGGCCGTAAAAAAGTTATTATTGGTGGCTTAGTTGTGTTTGCTATTGGCTCAGTCATAGCCGCATTAGCTGAATCTATTCAAATGGTAACCGTAGGGCGTGCATTACAAGGCATGGGCGCTATTGCTAGTGCTTTGCTTGCATTTGCCAGCGACTTAAGCCGAGACGAACAACGACCCAAAGTAATGGCGGTTATAGGTATGAGCATAGGCATGAGCTTTGCTTTTGCTATGTTATTAGGGCCTATTGTTGCCGCGTCGTGGGGTGTTGCTGGCGTTTTTTGGCTAACAGCAATACTTGCGGTATGTGGTATTTTTATTATTACGTTTTTAGTGCCCAAAGCGGTTAATAAAGCCCCCAAAGGCGACACGCTTGCAAGCTTTAGCGATATTAAAAAGCTGATTAAACACCCGCAGTTAGCACGCTTAAATGCCGGTGTATTACTGTTGCATTTAACATTAACAACCATTTTTGTTGTGTTACCCAGCCAACTAATAAAAGAAGGCCTAGCGGCAGAACAACATTGGTATTTGTATATTCCAGTCTTGCTTTTAGCATTTCTATTAATGGTGCCCATTATGATTGTGGCCATAAAAAAAGAAAAAGAAAAGCAAGCATTTATAAGTTCTGTAGCGCTGTTAACAGTCAGCATGCTTGCCATGTCAGTATGGATTAATAGTGTGGTAGGAATTGCAATATGTATGTTGCTTTATTTTGTTGCGTTTAACTTTTTAGAAGCAACAATGCCCGCGCTTGTATCGCGCTTAGCGCCTGCTAGCCAAAAAGGGTCAGCCATGGGCGGGTACTCGTCTAGCCAGTTTTTAGGGGCTTTTTTAGGTGGTATTTTAGGTGGTTACGTAGCACAAACAATAAGTACGCAAGCTGTGTTTGCGGCAGCGGCACTTGTTGGGTTAATATGGCTTGTTGTTGCGTGGAAAATGGAAGTACCACCCAAAAGTAAAGTTATTAGTTTAATGACCAAATTAAGTACTGAGGAGCATGCCCAAACATTGGCTTCTCAGTTAGTTGCTTTACCCGGTGTAATAGAAGCAACAGTAGTACGCGACGAAAGCCGTAGCTACTTAAAGATTAATGATAAAGAATTTGACCTAGACCAAGCGCGAAAAGTCGCTGGTTTAATCTAACGTTTATAGGAGATGGTTTCATGGCACGCGGTGTGAACAAAGTAATTTTGGTTGGTAATTTAGGGCAAGATCCTGAAGTTCGTTACATGCCTAACGGTAACGGTGTAGCAAATATTACCTTAGCAACTTCAGACAGCTATAAAGATAAAAACACTGGCCAAATGGTTGATAAAACTGAATGGCACCGTGTTGTATTTTTTGGGAAACTGGCTGAAATTGTAGGCGAATATTGTCGTAAAGGTTCACAAATATACGTAGAAGGTAAACTTCAAACACGTAAATGGACTGATCAACAAGGCCAAGAAAAATACACCACAGAAATCGTTGTTGATGGCTTTACAGGTCAAATGCAAATGCTAGGTGCTCGCGGTGGAGACCAGCAAAGTGGTGGCGGTTACCAAGGCAATCAAGGTGGCCAGCAAAACAGTGGTTATCAAGGTAATCAAGGTAGCCAACAAGGCGGTTATTCACAAAATAATCAAAACCAGCAAGGTAGTTATGCACCACAGCAGCAAGCTGCACCTGCTGCACAGCCTCAATCGGCGCCTGCACCACAGCAAAATAACCAGTATCAGCCACAAGGCGGTGGTTTTGCTCCACAGCAAAATAGTGCACCACAGCAGCAAGGTGGTTTTGCACCTAAGCCTCAAAATGCACCACAAGGCGGCGCATCAAATCCAATGGAACCAACAATAGATTTTGACGACGACATTCCGTTCTAGACAAAGACAAAAATAAAAATGTTGAAAAGATATTTTGAAAGCCGCTATTAAGCGGCTTTTTTATGTCTTTCACTCCATCAATGTTAGCCAATTTTCTCGTGTTGCTAATAATGGTAATTAGCTTAAGTACTGTTTTACATTTAAAGTTAATTGGCTACCTTGTGCTTATGGCTTTTTTGAACAACACTTTAGTGACTAATATTACGTGTGGGTGAGTTATGTCTAAGGGGCAGTATTGGTTATTAAGATATTTTAAGCCGATTTGTTTGGTCATGCTTGTTGTATCGCTTATTGGCTTTAACCTCATTTTAAGCAATGCGTTACATTTAAAAGTACATAGCGCTGGCCAGCAGCTCACAAAGCAAGTTTATGAGTTACAATTAAATGCCCCTTTGAATCAAAAAACACTGTCTGTTTTAGCACAAAGCAATGGCTTTATGCTTGCACCTGAGTCGTCTTCCCTCCACTTTAAAAACATTATAAAGCCGCAGCTTGAGGTGTTTTCATATAAAACATTGAACTTAGGCCTTTACCATTCACCTGTGTGGATAATGGAAAGCTACTTATTTATTTTACTTAACCTGGTGATAGTGGGTGCCGCTATTTCATTATACCGTTGGGGAAGCGCTGCTAACTTTAGACAATTAAAACACCAAAACCGTCATCACAATTCAACAAAATTGGCGCGTAGTATTTCCAGTTTAAATGTGGTTAAAAATGTTGAAAGTGAGGAGTTAGCCTCACTATATGCTGCCGCTGAACAGTATCATAGTTTGTTTGTTTTGGTCAGTTGGGAGTGTAAGTTTGACAAAAATACCGACTTAGAAACTAGTTTTAAAGTTTTTATTCTAAAAGGTATTCCAGAGATAAAAAAAGTAGCTGTGAAACTTATTAATCCAGACAAGCTAACCATTATGCTTTACAACGTATCTATTGCAGAGCTTGATCGGTACACGGAGCGTTTGCATAAAATAATTTTTAATGTGTGCCAAAGCCATCAAAAAAATACGACTCGTAAGCATGTTAAATTGGGGGCGTGTAATTTTCGTCTAGGAGCAGATCAATCAAAGGTTTTGCAAATAGCGCAGTCGGCCCTAACGCTTTCAAAAAATAGTATGTTATTACACCGTCACCGGTTGGCGCTGAGCAAAAGCCAAGAAGTGTTATTTTGTAATGAGCAGGTTATAAACAATATTAAGAAAAATAAATTTATGCTGTCTTTTCAGCCTGTTTTCGATCTGATTAGTGGTGATATTATCCAGCATGAGGCGTTAATTAGAGTAAGACACGACATGCATGGATTACTAGCTGCTCAGTATTTTATTAACCAAGTTGAGAGTAAAGATGACGCGTTAATTCTAGATAAGGCGGTATTGTCGCAAATACTAACACTAGTAATGGCCGAGAAGTCGCCTTTGAGCGTAAGTATTAATATGCATCCTAAAAACTGGCTTAACAATGAGTTTTGGAGCTGGTTAACCATGCAAATGGATAAGCTTAATCTAAGCTGTCAATTACAGTTTGAAATGAGTGAGTCTTTCTTTTGCAACAACAAAAATGCGTTATCAACTACGTTAAATACAATAAAAAAACACAGATCTAATATTATTATTGATAATGTAAAAACGAGTGAAAACATTCCTTTGCTTATTCACTGTGAAGAGGTAATAGGCCTAAAGCTAAGCTATGAACTCGTTCACTTAGTTAATGAAAAATCGCATAATCAAAAATGTATTAAAGAGATTGTTGATGCAAGTAAAATGTTAAACCTTCCTGTTTATGCCGTAGGCGTTGAGACTCAAAAAGAGCTCATTATGTTAACTAAATTGGGCGTTGCTGGCGCACAAGGTTTTTATTTTTCGGAGCCTTTACAAGAGCTAACTCAGGCTGTTTTTCATTAAAATATTTAAGCTTTGTAAATTAACGCCTTATGCAATGGGGCTTAACCGAAAAGAAGTATGCCTAAATTAGTTTTCTGTATTTAAGACCCTCTAACCCCTGCAAACCACCGGTATGAATCGCAATTATTTTACTGCCAGAAGGAAAATAATCTTGCTCTATTAAGTTCCATATTGCGTACATCATTTTACCACTATAAATAGGCTCTAATGGTAAATTGTGTGTAATGTCCATATGTTGGCAAAACGCCCATAACTCAGGGGTAAATTTACCGTAACCACCTCCATGAAAGTCGCAAAGTAATTGCCAGTTAGTTTGTGACTGTGCTTTGCTGCTTAGCTCTCGGACTTCATCCGTTAAATATTGCGCTTGCTTTAAAACTGCAATTCCTATTATTTGTGTTGCTGTATTACTCCCCTCAATTAACCCTGCTAATGTTCCGCCGCTTCCTGTGGGGCAAATTAGGTAATCGTGTTCTGGTAAACTTTGTGCAAGCTCTGCACAACCAGGTACTGCATAGGTATTTGTCCCGCCTTCGGCAAGAATATACGCATCTGGAAACTTCTCTTGAAGCTCAGCAAGGTATTGTGAATCGTTTCGTAACTTATATTCAATGCGATTAACAACATGAAGCTGCATGCCACACTGCTGTGCAAATTGAATTGTTGGGTTGCTTAGATCTAAGTTAGGCCCGCGAATAATCCCATGTGTTTTTAAACCAAAGATTTTTCCAGCTGCGGCGCATGCATGTATGTGGTTTGAAAACGCCCCACCAAAAGTAAGTAGCTCAGTTTTATTCTGCGACTGCATTTGTAATAAATTATATTTTAGTTTGCGCCACTTATTCCCATTTATTAGAGGGTGAAGCAAATCATCTCGTTTTACTAGTAACTCAATGCCTTTACTTTTTAACCACGGATCATCAATTGTTTGCGTAATAGTGGTTTCATTTATTTTGAAAGATGCAGGCATTTTTTCTCAATTAAAAGGATTAATAAAATACATGACCAATTTTATAGCTTATAAACAAAAGGGGCTATCCAAAATTACAACGGATTGTTGTGTGTAACAGTGCGTTGATTAAATTTTGAGTAGCTAGATTGGTAAACATGTTTTAAAGTTAACCAATTGTAAAGGGAGTTTAGTTATGAAGAAGCAATTTCAAGAAACAATACTTATAAAAAAACAGGTTGGCTTTTCGTTTCTGCAGCTAATAATTGTTATTGTCACTTTTGGTGCGTTAGCTGTTTATTTTGCCCCGCGCTTTTTAAACCTTCAAGGTGAGGCACACGCATCCATTCTTGAAACACTGCAAGTATCAATTCAAGCTGAAATAAGCGTTGTACATGGAAAAGCCATTGTAAAAAGTGTGCATAATAAAGCTAATGCTAGTATCGAGCTTGGTTCAGGAAAAATGGTTGATATTGTTTACGGCTATCCTGCTGCAACCGAGGCCGCTTTTAAGGCATTTTTAGATACTAAGTTTGCGAGTGATAATACTGGGGAATTTAATATTACTAGCAACCCACAAGTTGCAAAAGCTATTATTTATCCCAACAGTTATTCTGCAGTAGAGAATTGCCGTATTGAATATGTTGAAGCCAAAAAAAACACTAAACAAAATATAATTACTGCGCCCGCTTTAAGCGTATTTACGTCTGAGTGTTAGTACAAAAAATAAGTGTTTATAAGTTTGCTAGTTTATTTGATAACGTTATTTTTAATGGTTAACGGTTAAATAACGCAAATACGCTAGCTTTAATACAAAGTGACACTTAACGGTGATCAATAACCTAAAATAAAATAGTTTCACTGTTAAGTGTAAGCTTATGAATTTAATGAGAATCTAAGCATTGTTTCACAATTTATCGGGTTTAGAGTAAATGATCAGGTTATTTACTAGCGTGAAACGGGCGAATAGTTGTAAACTAAGATAATAATTGAACAAAGCTTGTGTTTTGCGCTGCAAGTACATAGCATAAGACTTTAATTATAAAAAAATAATAACGACCAAATAATTGCCGCTTTTTGGGACTGGAATATATGCGAATTACTCCTTTATCTCTGTTAATTACAGCTAGTTTGTTAGCAAGTAGTGCATTTGCACAAGACACAGCTACCGTAACTGGAATTGAGTCAGAGATTAGTGTTAAACAGACAGAATACGATAACTCGACAAGAATACTTGATAAACATTTAAAAGAAGAAAGTCAGTTACAAAATCAATTAGAGCTACTTCGTTCTCGTTCAACTGAGCTAGATAAAGAAAAAAACCAAGCGCTCGACGCGATGAACGAAATGTATCGCCGTTTAATTGATGATCCATCAATAAATATTACAAGTGCTCAATCTCGCTATCAACAGGCGGTAGTTGATCACAAGCAAAATAAAGATGATATCTCTATGCAGTTGGCGGCAATTGCATCTCACCGAAAAGATATTGAGCAAATACGAGTTGCTAAGCACACTTTACTAAATACCTTAGAAAGTTTAAAAGAGCAGTTAACAACAGCTCGTGTTGAGCGCTTGCGTAACGAGTTTACGCGTGAAGGTACGCTTGAGGTTAACCATACAATAAATTGTAAGCGCACCGAAACACTTGCAGCCTGTGAGCAACGTGGTCAGCAAATGGGTTTACAAAAAGCAACCAAACGCTTTGTAGATCAAATTTTTGCAAACTTAACCGAAGAGCGCATAGTTGAACCAAAACGCAATTTAGCAGGGGCGCAAGTACAAATTTTAAGTAGCCATGTGGTTAATAGTGCGTTTAGCGGCCAAGGTAATTACAACGTTAACTTAAGCGTTTCAATGCGCGGCGAAGTGAATAGCAGCCGTTTATGTAACCTATTAAGTATAGATAACCGTTATTGTTCAGAATACGGTTCACCGCTAAATACAGCTTACCAGCCAACTTATGGCACTACCTATTCAGATAGTCAGTTAACATTCAGCAATAGCGCGGATAATAACAATACAGTTTCGGTATCGCGTTTAAACAACAAGCCTGTACGCGATTATTCTGTTAAGCAGCCAGTTCAGTCTAAGTCTGATTACACGGTTGTTGAACAAAAAAAAGATCAGTCGGTAGAGTTAACACTTCGCTCTAATGTATACGATGATGAAGTATTCATTAACGGTGTAAGCTTTGGTTCTACTCGTTTAATTACGCGTTTACCAAAAGGTGTGCATGAAATTGAAATTCGTAAATTAGGTTACAAGCCTTACCAAGCACGTGTAAACCTAAATAAAGCGCAAACAATTAATGCTAACTTAGTAAAAAAGCCTAAGTCGATTGCTGCACCGACCTATACTCGCGAGCAACCAGAAACACAAACACGCAGAGTAAGCGAAAATGTTAACGTTTTAAACGCAAATGTAGAAACACCTGTTGTGGTTATTCCTGCTGGCAAATTTAAAATGGGTGATATCAATGGTAACGGATTAGCTAATGAGCGCCCCGTTATTGAAAAAGCCATTGCTAACTCTTTTGCTATGCAAAGCAAGGAAGTGACTGTAGGCGACTATGAAAAATTTGTTGCTAATACGGCGTATAAAACAGAAGCAGAAATAAATAAAGGCTGCGCATATTATTTAAATGGCGAGCCAGTATGGGAAGCGGCTTTAAACTGGCGCAATCCTGGCTTTGAACAGGGCAGTGACTTTCCGGCTGTATGTTTAACTTATAACGATGCAAAAGCATATGCTGACTGGTTATCTGGCCAGACAGGGCAGCAGTTTCGTTTACCTAGCGAAGTTGAGTGGGAATATGCAGCTCGTGCAGGTACAGAAACTGAGTACCCTTGGGGTAACGAAATTGGTAAAAACTTAGCTAACTGTGGTTGGTGTGGTAGTGAATGGTCAAACAAGCGCGCAGCACCGGTTGGGTCTTTTTCTCCAAATGCGTTTGGACTTTACGATACGGTAGGTAACGTATGGGAATGGACCGGTAAAAAATCAGGTGAATCGGATGTGGCAGTAAGAGGCGGGGCATGGAACTTTGCACCAAGCCTTGCACGTGTATCAACACGATTAATTTTAGCGGCTGATTTTAGATCAAACTACATTGGTTTTCGCTTAGTTCGCGAGAGATAAAATTATAAGGAAGCTTTGCTTCCTTTTTTAACAAATTCACAAAGGCGCTGCACTTTATATTGCTCATCAAAATGAGCATGTTAAAGTGAGGCAGCTAATATAAGAACGTATTTCAAAGGTCATCCAGCCTCATGTTTAAAAAACTCCGTGGTATTTTTTCTAACGATCTGTCGATCGACTTGGGTACAGCCAATACCCTAATTTATGTAAAAGAAGAAGGTATTGTTCTAAACGAGCCTTCAGTAGTTGCTATCCGTCAAGAGCGTGCTGGTGGACCTAAAAGTGTTGCATCGGTAGGTACTGAAGCAAAACAGATGCTAGGTCGTACGCCGGGTAATATTAAAGCAATCCGCCCAATGAAAGACGGTGTAATTGCTGACTTTTATGTAACAGAAAAAATGTTACAACACTTCATCAAGCAAGTGCATAACAATAACTTTATGCGCCCAAGTCCGCGCGTACTAATTTGTGTACCATGTGGTGCAACGCAAGTAGAAAAACGCGCAATTCGTGAATCTGCAATGGGCGCTGGCGCCCGAGAAGTTTACCTAATTGAAGAACCAATGGCTGCGGCAATTGGTGCGGGTTTACCGGTATCAGAAGCAACAGGATCTATGGTTGTTGATATTGGTGGTGGTACAACTGAAGTTGCTATTATTTCACTAAATGGTGTTGTTTACTCATCATCAGTACGTATTGGTGGCGATAAATTTGACGAAGCTATTATTAACTATGTACGCCGTAACTTTGGTAGTTTAATTGGTGAAGCAACCGCTGAAAACATTAAGCACCAAATTGGTTCTGCGTTTAAAACGGATGAGCCAATTGAAATCGAAGTACGTGGCCGTAACTTAGCTGAAGGTGTTCCACGTTCATTTACGCTTAACTCACATGAAATCTTAGAAGCGCTTCAAGAGCCTCTAATGGGTATTGTAAGTGCAGTAATGGTTGCCCTTGAGCAATCGCCACCAGAGCTTGCATCAGATATTTCTGCGCACGGTATGGTACTGACTGGCGGTGGTGCACTATTAAAAGATTTAGATCGCTTATTAATGGAAGAAACAGGCATTCCTGTTGTTGTTGCTGACGATCCATTAACGTGTGTAGCACGTGGCGGCGGTAAAGCATTAGAAATGATTGATGTTCACGGTGGTGACGTTTTTAGTTACGACTAATGAAATTAATGTTTGGGCGCACTGTCTCTTTGCAACTGCGACTTTTTGTCGCAGTGCTTTTGAGTATCGTACTCATAGCTGGAGATAGGTACACAGAAGGTGGAACCGTTGTGCGCACCAGTTTAAATACACTGGTTAGCCCGCTTATTTATGTTGCCAACTTACCTTATGAGTTATTTAGCATTGGTGCTAAAAGCTTACACACGCGAGACCAACTCCTTACTGAAAACGAAGCACTGAAAAAAAAGCAAATGCTACAAAGTGAGCAGCTGCAACAGTACCAATTTTTAGCCAGAGAAAACCAAAAGTTACGTGCATTACTAGGCTCGTCAGCAAAACAATCTAATCGTAAAATTATTGCACAAGTATTATCGGTTCACTCAAACCCATATAGCCATCAAGTCGTTATTAACCGTGGTACTACAGACGGTATAAGTGAAGGGCAAGCGGTAATAGACGAAATGGGGGTGGTAGGGCAGCTTACTAAAGTAGGTTCCACTACGTCGCGCGTATTATTGATGACCGATACAACTCACGCAACACCTGTGCGTATACTTAGAAATGACGTACGAACCGTAGTTGAAGGCATTGGTAAAATTAATGTGGTTAAGCTTTCGCATGTTCCACACAGCTTAGATGTGCGTATTGGTGATGTATTGGTGACTTCAGGGCTTGGGGGCACATTTCCTGAGGGGTATCCTGTCGCCATTGTGACAGAAATTAACCGAGATGAAGGTCGTCCATTTGCACAAGTATATGCAGAGCCTATTGCGTTGCTTGACCGTATTCGCTTACTTGTAATTCTATGGCGCAGCCAGCAGGAGCAAATAAACGATGATTAACCGTTATTCATTGTTAATTGCGCTGAGCATATTTTTTGCTTTAATTATGGCGCTAATGCCGCTGCCATTTTCGTTTGAACCATTTAGACCGGATTGGGTCTTATTAGTACTTATGTATTGGTCATTGGCGGTGCCACATCGGTTAAATATTGGTACTGCTTGGGTCGTAGGTTTACTCATTGATTTAGCGTCAGGCTCACCTTTAGGTGTTAACTCGCTGACATTTTCGGTATGTATATTTATTACCGCAAGTAACTTTCAAAAAATTCGTAACTTCTCGCTTTGGCAGCAAAGTTTGTTAATTGGTTTGTTTTTAACGCTGTATCATTTAATGCAGTTTTGGCTAAACCATTTTTTGCTTGGTGTTTACTTTAACCCACAATACTTATGGCCGGTATTTACTGGCATGATTAGTTGGTTTTGGGTGTTTTTATTACTTCGTAAATACCGCAGACATTTTAGGATCAGATAATGAATACTGCCGTATATCTGGCATCAGCTTCTCCTCGTCGTAAAGAGCTATTGGCTCAACTTGGTATCGAATTTTCGCAATTTAGTGTTGATGCAGACGAGAGCCAACTCCCTAATGAACTTCCTCATGCCTATGTAGAGCGCTTAGCGAGGCTAAAAGCTTGCTCAGGTGTCAAGCTTGGTTACACAGACCGGCCAGTACTAGGTAGTGACACAGTAGTTGTTATTGATAATGAATCGTTGTGTAAACCACGCGATGAAGCCGATTTTACGCATACACTTAAACGCTTGTCTGGAAACACTCACCAGGTACTAACCGCTATTGCTTTTGCGACTGAAGATAAAGTGCTTAGCCAAGTTATCAGTACCGATGTGACATTTAAAAAACTGAGCGATGAAGAGATTAAAGCCTACTGGCAAAGTGGTGAGCCGCAAGATAAAGCCGGTGGTTATGGTATTCAGGGGCTAGGTGGTCGCTTTGTTACACATATTGCGGGTAGCTATTTTAGTGTTGTCGGTTTACCTTTATATGAGACTGAACAATTATTACACGCACTTCTAAGAGGGTAGCATGAGTACAGAATTACTGATCAACGTAACACCGAGTGAAAGTCGTGTTGCCCTAATCGAAAACGGTGTGCTGCAAGAGATTCAGTTAGAACGAATTGGTAACCTAGGCATTGTTGGCAATATCTATCTAGGAAAAATAAGCCGCGTTTTACCTGGAATGCAGGCCGCTTTTGTTGATATTGGCTTAGAGAAAGCCGCATTTTTACATGCATCTGACATAGTAAACAGTGCCTCCATTGTTGAAGGTGTTGACGATGTACCAATAAAAAAAGTGCAAGATATACGAGAGTTAGTGCGCCAAGGTCAATACATTATGGTGCAAGTGGTTAAAGATCCATTAGGCACAAAAGGCGCGAGACTCACTACCGACATCACTATTCCATCTCGCTACTTAGTATTTATGCCAGACGCAACGCATGTTGGTGTAAGCCAACGGATAGAAACTGAAGAAGAGCGATCACGCCTTAAAAAAATTGTTGCCGAATATGGCGATGAAAATGGCAGTTTTATAGTACGTACCGCGGCTGAAGGTGCAAGCGAAGCAGAGTTAAGGCACGATGCTGGTTTTTTAAGAAAATTATGGGAAAAAATAACCGCACGCCGTAAAAAAACCAGTAAAGCAACCATATTACATGAAGACCTAACGCTTGCCTTTAGAACACTGCGTGATTACGTAGGTGAAGATATGGAGCGTATTCGTGTTGACTCAAAGCTTACCTACCAAGAGCTAAAAATATTTACCGAAGAATTTGTGCCGCAACTTTCACAGGTACTCGAGTACTACCCGGGTGAGCGACCTATATTCGATTTATTTGATGTAGAAAACGAAGTGCAAAAAGCGTTGCATCGCAAAGTCACGTTAAAGTCAGGCGGGTACATCATTATTGATCAAACAGAAGCGATGACTACGGTTGACGTAAACACCGGTGCGTTTGTCGGCCATCGTAATTTAGAAGAGACTATTTTTAACACTAATGTCGAGGCAACGTCGGCCATTGCGCGCCAGTTAAGACTTCGTAATTTAGGTGGAATAATTATTATCGACTTTATCGATATGGTCAGCGAAGAGCATAAAAGCCGTGTATTACATTCGTTAGAATCTGCGTTAGCTAAAGATCGCACTAAAACAAATATCAATGGTTTGTCGGCACTTGGGCTAGTTGAAATGACCCGAAAACGCACCCGCGAAAGCTTAGAGCATATTTTATGTGATGTATGCCCAGCATGTTCAGGCCGTGGCTCACAAAAAACAGTCGAAACGGTATGCTACGAAATATTACGTGAAATTGTTCGCGTAAACCGCGCCTACGCAGCCGATAAATTTATGGTTTATGCAGCCCCAGCAGTAAGTGAAGCCTTACTTAATGATGAATACCACAACTTGGCGGAGCTTGAACTATTTATAGGTAAGCAAGTACACATACAAACAGAAAGCTTATACAGCCAAGAACAGTTTGATGTGGTAATGATGTAATGAATGCAAAAGCGGTCTGTTTTTTTTGTTTTAGAAAGTTATGGCAAACCTGTGCCATAATTTTAGTATTACTGGCCGTTATTGTTTCAATATTAAAGTACACACTCCCTTACGCAAATGATTACAAAGGCGATATAGAAACCTACCTAGACGAAAAGTTTGCTATTAGTTTATCTATTGGCGCTATTTCAGCAAGCTGGCAGGGAAATGGTCCTGCCCTCGTGCTTGAAGAGCTATCGTTTAAAGACAACGAAACTGCGCCAATTTCCCTCACTATTGCAAAAACTAGCTTAGAGCTTAATTTATGGGAAAGCATTAAAACCCTGCAGTTAAAGTCTAACTACTTTGTTATAAATGGCTTTCATACCACGGTAAACGTGGCAGACCTGTTTGAGAGCGGTAATCAAGATGATGTTTCGTTTGAGCAAAAAGAGCTTATAGAAGGGCTGTTTTTAGGTAATACCGGTCATTTTGCAATAGAAAACTCCAGTATTAATTTTGTTTTAGACGATAACAAAGAGCGAAAACTCCTGCTTGAAAATATCATTTGGCAAAATGAAGAGTCTCAACATTTAGGTAGCGGAACATTAGCTTTACCTGGTATCACAGTAGGCACCTTTGATGCACGCATTGCTCTCAAAGGTGAAAGCTTAGAAGAAGTTGCTGGCAATATGTATGTCCAAGCCAATAAGGTGGATGTGTCTAATTGGTTGGCGCAATATATAAATACTGAAAAACAACAATTAACCAGCGATATCAATTTACAAGCTTGGCTAAAAATTGAAAAAGGCCTAATTGACGATATAAAAATGCAGTGGCTACCTAGTTCTGTTACTTGGTTTAATGAATCTCAAAGCCAGCAAGTTAGTTTAAGTGAAGGTGGCTTTCATCTTTATCCCGAGCAAGGTAATTGGTTTTTAAAAAGCACTGGTTTAGCGTTTAATAACAATAATACAACATGGCCAAGCTTAGAGTTTGAGGCTCAACTTGGTGAAAATAATCAAATTTGGTTAAATCAAATAGATATAGCGCTACTGGCTAACTTGGCAGCGCTGACAAATTTTGACTCTCTCGACGCGTTTTTAAAACGCAAACCAAGTGGCCAAATACAGCAGGCGTACGTTAATTACGAGAGTAACCAGCAGTGGCAAGTATGGTTTAACGCTAATAACATAGGCTGGCAAGAGCTTAATTCAGTGCCAGCTGCGCAAGGTTTACGCGTAAGCGGTTTATTAAACCAAGATAAAGGCCGTATCAGCTTATTTGGAGAAAACGGCACTTTAATAACTGGCGATAGTTTTAGTGACAACATTAATTATAACCAGCTCAATATAGAATTAGACCTCGCAAAGCAAAATAATAACTGGCGTATTAGCAGTGATAATATTTGGTTTGATAACAATGAGATAACGCTAGCCGCAGAGATGCAACTGAGCTTTGGTGATGCACCGCGTCTTGATTTATACGCAGAGGCATTTGCAGAGGATGCCAGTATTGCCGGTCATTATTTTCCGTTAAAAGCGATGAGCCCAGAATTAGTTAGCTACCTAAACGGGGCTATAAAAGGCGGTGAAATATCAAAAGCGCAGGTTCTATTTGCAGGTCCGTTATCAGGATTTCCATTTAAAGATGGCTCAGGGCAATTTGATGTACTTGCTCAAATTGACAATGCCACGTACCAGTTCGATCCGCAGTGGCCAGCAGTAACAGATGCAAAGGTAAAGCTACATTTTGCTAATGAACGCATGGACATTTACAGCCAACAAGGCTCTTTGGTTAATTTAGATGTGGGTAATAGCGTTAAAGTTAGCATTAATGATTTAATTAATGCCGATGAGCTGGTGGTGCAAATAGATAAAAAAGCACCGATAGAAAACCTGTACACCTTTTTTAAAGCCACGCCCATTGCGAGCCCGTTAGCTGATATTTTTGAGGTAATACAAGGCCAAGGTGAAGCCGATGCCAGCATTGAGTTACTGGTAGGTTCAAAGTTTGAAGGTGGTGCAAGTGTTAGCGGCACTGTCAAGCTAGATGATTTACCCGTATTTATTGCCACACCCGGTATTGCGTTAAATAACTTAACCGGCGTGCTTAACTTTAAAAACGATAATATCGAACTTAAAAATGCCACCGCTACATGGCTTGGGATGCCGCTGGCACTTAATTACAACAGCCAAAGTGAAGCGAGTGACTACAAAGCAAACATAAATATTAATGTACAACTTGATGCCAATACTTTAATCGATAGCGGGCAAGGTATTTTAAAAGGGTCACTAGAAGGACAAAGTGCAGTTGATATTGGACTTGTGCTTAATTTTACCGAGCAAGGGTTTAATTATCGTGCACAGGTTAAATCTGACCTTGTTGGGTTAACAAGTAAATTGCCAGCACCATACAAAAAAGCCGAGACACAACCGTGGGTTCTTGATGCGGTTGTTCAAGGCGATGACATTTCAAACCTTATAACTGCACAGGTAAATAAGCAGTTTTATTTTAATGCAATATTAGAAAATGGAAAATCGCAATTTAGTAATGCGCATTTTGTTATCGGTAAGCAAGATTTAGGGCTAAATTCACAAGATTTAAGCGTTTCAATAAACCTAGAGCAAACCGAACTTGTACCTTGGGTTGATCTTATTGATCAAATCATTAGTGCGGCCCAAAACGAGGATGACCCTGAATCACAAGGCATCATGCCACCGCTTAACGAGATTGTCGCAAATATTGGCATGCTCGATTTTAGTAGTATGGTGTTTAATGACTTTGAAATGCGCCTAGCCCCTGAGCAAAGCAATGTGTATTTAAAATTAAACGCCAAAGAATTACGTGCAGGTGTATTTATTCCTACCTCGCAGCGCAGCCAGCCTATTCGATTTAACGCTGATTATTTACGCGTGAATTTTGCAGAGCAAATTGAAGCGCCCATCACTGAGGCTGCAAAAGCAGACCCTGACACCGATTTAACGTGGCTGACGAACTTACCGGCTGTAGAGTTTGAATGTGCAGATTGTAAAATTACCAACTATCAGTTAGACAAAGTAAGCGCGTCGTTACTTGGCGACGGTAAACGTTTGGTTATTTCTGAGTTGGTTGTTGATAAAGGCGATCATATTTTGCGCACGAAAGGGCAATGGAAAGATGGTACCACACAGTTAAGCGGTGAAGTTAAAAGTGATGATATAGGCGCGTTGTTTGATGAGTTTGATATTACCACGGCTATTAAAGGCTCTAAAGCCACTATAAATTACAATCTTGCTTGGCAAGCCGCACCTTACTTATTTGATGTTCCGAGCCTCAGTGGTGAAATTGATTGGGATTTAGGAGAAGGGCACCTAACAGAAATTAGTGATGGTGGCGCACGGGTTTTTTCGTTGTTGAGCTTAGATTCGTTGGTTCGAAAACTAAAACTTGATTTTAGAGACGTATTTTCAAAAGGGTTTTTCTACAACAGCATGCAAGGTTCTATGCAATTAGAGAACGGTATCGCTTATACAAAAGACACTAAGATGGATGGCGTTCCGGCTGATTTAACCATTAAAGGCTACGCAAATTTAAATACGCTTGATATCAACTACGATCTCGCTGTTGCACCGCAGGTCACCTCAAGTATTCCCGTTATTGTGGCGTGGATGGTAAACCCAGTAACAGGGCTAGCAGCATTGGCACTAGATAAAGTAATACACTCTGCGCGCGTAATTTCTGAAATTAACTTTAAAGTGACTGGCACCATGAGTGAGCCTGTTGTTCAGGAGCTAGATAGAAAAAGCCGTGAAGTTACATTACCACAAGCGGCGCAAAACCAGCCCCAAGCCTCAGTCGATTTAAAACTTAAAGATGCTGAAGTAACCGCAACTAATGACTAATTTAGCGACCCCTAATAACCACAATATACTTGCTTTACAAATGTGTTCTGGTCTAAATGCTGACGACAATATTGCAGAACTTAAAAAAGCATTAAACACACTTCCCGCAACACGGCCATTGCTTGTATGTCTCCCTGAGGCCTTTTTAGTGTTTAGCAAAAGCGGTCACGATACGCTCTTAACAGCTAAACACATCGAGCAATACAAACGTCAAATAAGCCAATTATGTAAACACCATAATATTTGGTTAAACG
Organism: Pseudoalteromonas sp. S554; assembly: GCF_005930865.1. Classification (NCBI taxonomy): domain Bacteria; kingdom Pseudomonadati; phylum Pseudomonadota; class Gammaproteobacteria; order Alteromonadales; family Pseudoalteromonadaceae; genus Pseudoalteromonas; species Pseudoalteromonas sp. S554. The sequence goes on from NZ_PNDV01000092.1 coordinate 42,496, forward strand.
CAGGCACAATACCTGAACCATACAATAATACTAAATATTATGCCGCCTCACATTTATATAATAATCAAGGTGAGTGCGTCGCAACGTATAATAAAATACATCTATTTGATGTAAACGTTGATGATAAAACAGGGAGTTACCGCGAATCTGATTTTACCCAAGCAGGAAGTGATGTGGTTGTGGTTGAATCTCCCTTTGGTAAACTAGGTCTAACAGTGTGTTATGATCTGCGTTTTAGTGCCTTATTTAATGCGCTTGCACGTAAAGGTGCTGAAGTTATTTTAGTGCCAAGTGCATTTACAATGGTTACTGGTCAAGCACACTGGCAACCATTATTAGCGGCGCGAGCGATAGAAACCCAATGTTATGTGGTTGCTGCAGCCCAATACGGCACACATGAAAATGGCCGCCAAACATATGGCCACAGTATTATTATTTCACCCTGGGGTAATACTTTAAGTAATTTACCCAGCGGTACAGGTTTTATTAGCGCTAACGCTGATTTAGAGCCGTTACAAAAAATTAGACGAGATATGCCTGTGCAGTCTCATCAACGATTTAGAGAGCATTTATTATGAATTCGGTTGAACAGCATTTATTACACGACAGCCAACTAAATAGAGAAGAGCTCGAAAAAACGCTCGCTTACATACATCAGCACAAAGTAGATTACGCCGATTTATACTTTCAATCGAGTCATCACGAGTCGTGGGTACTGGAAGACGGCTTGGTAAAAGAAGGCTCATACAATGTTGAGCGCGGCGTTGGCGTACGTGCCGTAAGCGGCGAAAAAACAGGTTTTTCATATTCGGATGCTATCAACTTAGAAGCGCTTAATAAAGCCGCTACAGCGGCTCGCAGTATTGCCGATGCAGGTGAAGATAAAACCATTAAAGTATTTAGTGATGTATCAGCAAAAATGCAATTTGCGCCACATCAACCAATTTCAAGTATGAGCGATAGCGATAAAGTGAGTTTATTACGCGAGCTTGAAAACTACATTCGAGAACTCGCTCCTGACGCTGAGCAAGTAATTAGCTCTATGTCAGCAGTATACGAAGAAGTATTAATTGCGGCCAGTGACGGTACATTTGCTACCGATATTCGCCCGCTTATTCGTTTAAACTGCTCAGTATTGCTTGAAAAAAATGGCCGTCGTGAGCGCGGTGGCGCAGGCGGTGGAGCACGTTTAGATTACGGCTATTTTAAAGAGCTGGTAAACGGTAAACCACGTTGGATGGAGTTTGCACAAGAAGCTGTACGCCAAGCTAAAGTCAACCTAGAAGCTATTGACGCGCCAGCTGGCACTATGGAAGTGGTATTAGGAAATGGTTGGCCAGGTGTACTTTTACATGAAGCGGTAGGCCATGGCCTTGAAGGCGATTTTAACCGTAAAGGTGCATCAGCGTTTAGTGGCAAAGTAGGGCAAAAAGTGGCTTCTGAGCTATGTACCGTCGTTGACGATGGCACCATGGCTGATCGTCGTGGATCGCTTAACGTAGATGATGAAGGCACACCTGCTGCATATAACGTGCTAATCGAAAATGGTATTTTAAAAGGGTACATGCAGGATAAGCTAAACGCACGTTTAATGGGGGTAAACCCAACCGGTAATGCACGTCGTGAGTCGTATGCTCATTTACCTATGCCACGTATGACAAATACCTATATGTTAGGTGGCGAGCATAGCCAAGCCGATATTATCAGTAGCGTTAAAAAAGGCGTGTTTGCACCTAACTTTGGTGGCGGGCAGGTTGATATTACCTCGGGTAAATTTGTATTTAGTGCATCAGAAGCCTACTTAATCGAAAACGGTAAAATTACACAGCCAATCAAAGGCGCAACCCTCATTGGTAATGGCCCTGAAGTCATGCAGCATATTTCAATGGTAGGTAACGACTTAGCACTTGATAAAGGCGTTGGCGTGTGTGGTAAAGATGGGCAAAGTGTTCCGGTTGGCGTAGGGCAACCGAGCCTTAAAATTGATCAGCTAACGGTAGGTGGAACAGCTTAAAGGCCTAACCGCTAAAGTTTAGGCGCGAAACCGTTCGCGCCTAGTCGCTTTATCAGTTAGTTACTTCGTTTTTTACTTCGCTTAATGCAACTTTATGCTTCATTTCTTCTTCATACCATAGCGCCATAAAACACTCAGTGAGTTTATGCTCTATGTCCAGTGCCTGCTCGGTTGGGCAAAATAGCGTAAAGCGTGCTCTAAACTCCCCCAATTCGGTTGTTCCAAAGTGTATTTCTGGTGCAGGGCCCGATATTTTTGCATCTAGTTTTCGCTCAATAATCGAGTTATAACGAGTGGCGAGCTCTTCAAACTCCTCACAATACATTTTAGCTTTTACCGAGAGCGTGTCGTAAATTGGGTAAGGGTTAAAGCTCTCTTTTCGAACAATAGAAAAGCTATGTGTTGCAAAGCGTTTTACATAATTTAGATTTTTAATTGGGCTGGTGATGAGTTTATTATTAGGTATGTAAATCGTTTTTCTTGAAAACTGATAAGTGTGCATGTCTATTTCATGCATGGTTGTTTTTATCCAGTCTGTTTCTGCTACTTCACCGTAATATTCACCGACTTGCACCCAGTCGCCGACTCTAAATGGGCGTGTGGTGACTAAGTAAAAAAAGCCAATAACACATTGAATAAATTCTCGCGTAGCTAAAACAATGGCAACCGCAAAGGCCGCAATAGATAACGCAAAATTTTGAATTTCAGTCGACCACACAAACAACAGCGATAGCACCAACACAAAATTAATAAAATGCTTAATGTTATGTGCAATGTAGCGAATATCTTTGTCTTTTTTTTCTGCGCGGTTTCTCGCTAATTTATCAACAAGTACTTTTAATCCAAGTGCAAAACTAAGCATAACAATTGAAACAAGAAACGGGTGTAGCAATATATCAGTAATCATAATATCCAGTTGTAGGTATGTTGATAAACACACGCTAGTATATTGAGTTATTTAGCTAATAAGCAAATTTAACCTTAATAAAAAAGCCCCTTAGCACGTATGTGTAAGGGGCTTAACGTTGTTAAATTAGTAAATAACCTGAACTCTGGTTAAGCGATTTATTATCCAGAGTTTAGGTTAAATAGCTTAGCGCATAGTTACAAACTCTTCAGATCCTGTTGGGTGCAGTGCAACAACTGCATCAAAATCAGCTTTAGTTGCACCCATTTTCATCGCTACGGCAAAGCCCTGAATCATTTCATCAACTGCAAAGCCAAGGCCATGTAAGCCAACCACTTTTTCGTCTTCCCCTGCGCAAACTAGCATCATGTTACATGCTTGGCGGTGCTGAGTTACCGCTGTGTACATAGCGGCAAAGCTTGATTTATACACTTTTACGTTTTCTACGCCGTACTGAGAAATCGCTTCTTGCTCGGTTAAACCAATAGTGCCGATAGGCGGATGACTAAATACGACTGTTGGTACTAGGCTGTAATCCATTTTTAAATCATCAGGGAGTGCTTTATTAAATAAGCGTTCTGATAACGTACGGCCTGCTTTAACTGCAACAGGAGTAAGCTCAATACCGCCTTCAATAATATCACCCACTGCATAAACGTTTTTAGCAGTCGTATTTTGGTACTCATCTACTTTCACATAACCGCTTTCATTTACTTCTACACCGGCTGCCGCAAGGTTTATCTTGTCTGTTGTAGGTGTGCGGCCAATGGCCCAAATAACTTGGTCAACATTTTGGCTGTAACCGTTTTCAAAATGAATAGTTAAACTGCCGTCACTTTCTTTGACAACTTCTTTAGGAGAGCATTCAGTATGAAGAGTCGGACCTTCTTTAGCCATAATATCGACGAGCGTGTCGATAATATAAGGGTCAAATGTACGTAGAGGCTTACTTTTACGCACGAATAAATGTGTTTCTGTGCCTAAGCTATGTAATACACCTGCAATTTCTACGGCAATGTAACCAGCACCAATTACGGCTACGCGTTTAGGCTGTTCATTAAGTTCAAAAAAGCCATTAGAATCAATACCATGCTCAGCGCCCGGAATGTTTGGAATAGTAGGACGTCCGCCTACAGCCACTAAAATATGATCGGCGGTGTAGTGTTCACCATTTACTTCTACTGTTTTGCTGTCAATAAAGGTAGCAAAGCCTTTAATAACGGTAACGCCATTACTTGCTAAACCGTTGTCGTACCCTTTATGAATTCGGCCAATGTAGGCTTCACGACTTTCTACTAGCTTGCTCCAATTAAAGTCTTTTACCTCAACGTTAAAACCGTAATCGGGTGCATATAAGTTAATTGCTTCGGCTACTTGTGCGCCGTGCCACATAACCTTTTTAGGCACACAGCCTACGTTTACACAGGTACCACCCATGTGTTTTGCTTCAATAAGTGCCACTTTAGCACCGCGCATTGCAGCTCTGTTTGCAGAAGCAATACCACCGCTGCCACCGCCAATTGCAATGTAATCAAAGTGTTGTGTCATTTTAAGTCCTTAGGCGTTGAGTTTTATGCGCATAAGCATAACATTAAGTTTTAAAAATAAAGAGTGTTTAGATGACCTATGTTGAGTAAAAAAACATTCACATTTACAGCCTTATCGATATAAAGCGATACGTTAAGTCAGTACCAAACAGAATATCTGCAGTACGTAACCCGGCTCGCTTTAGATTGCATTAACTGTAGGCATTTCATTATTACCGGGCCTAAAAATAGTTATTAATGGCTTTTGAAAAGCTAGATTAATAAAAAGTATGTTGTTTTTTAACTTTTAGACCCAATCTAAAAATGAAATGCATTAACGCAAAGAGAGTATTTATGAGCAACCCACTAATTGGCCTTGAAGGCTTACCACCATTTTCTAAAATTAAGCCTGAATTTGTAGTACCGGCACTTAAAGACGGAATAGCAAATTGTCGAAAAGCCATCGATGACGTACTTGCGAAAAAGTCATACACGTGGGATGACTTAGTGTTACCACTTGAAGAGGCCGACGATAAACTATCGCGACTATTTTCGCCTGTTTCTCATTTAAATTCTGTTATGAATAACGACGAACTGCGTGAAGCATACGAGCAGTGTTTACCGCTTATTTCTGAGTACTCTACGTTTGTCGGTCAGCATCAAGGTTTATACGAAGCGTATAATGCTTTGCACAACAGTGACGAATTTAAAACACTCACCACAGCACAACAAAAATCAATTACTAACGCCTTGCGTGACTTTAAATTGTCGGGTATTGCATTAGCGAGCGAAGATCAAAAGCGTTACGGCGAAATTAGTGCGCGTTTATCTGAGCTTTCATCTAAGTTTGGTAACAATGTAATGGATGCGACTTTAGCGTGGCACAAGCACATTACTGATGAAGCCGATTTAGCCGGACTCCCCGAGTCTGCACTAGCGCTTGCTGCTGACACAGCCAAAAGTAAAGAGCTAGACGGTTGGGTATTTACGCTTGATTTTCCATCTTACTTGCCAATTATGACTTACGCTGATAACCGTGAACTTCGTAAAGAAACCTACACCGCATTTAGCACACGCGCATCTGATCAAGGCCCAAATGCGGGTGAGTTTGATAACTCAGACATAATGAAAGAAGCACTTGCACTTCGCCATGAGCTTGCGCAGTTATTAGGGTTTAAAAGCTACGCTGAAAAATCATTAGCAACAAAAATGGCTGAAACACCAGAGCAAGTGTTTTCGTTCTTAGAAGATTTAGCCGCTAAATCTAAGCCGCAAGCAGAGCAAGAAGTGGCAGAACTCAGAGCGTATGCAGCACAAAAACACGGAATTACAGAGTTAGAAGCGTGGGACTTTGGCTACTATGGCGAAAAACTAAAACAAGAAAAATACGCAATTTCTGATGAAGTACTACGCCCATATTTCCCTGCTAATAAAGTATTGAGTGGCTTATTTGAAACAGTTAACCGCTTATTTGGCATTAGCGTAAACGAAGTAACCGATTTTGACACATACCACAAAGATGTGCGCTTTTTTGAAATTGTTGATAGCAATAACACACTACGAGGACGTTTTTACTTAGATCTTTACGCACGCGATCGCAAACGCGGTGGCGCGTGGATGGACGATTGTATGGGTCGTAAGGTACGCGCTAATGGCGAGTTACAAACCCCTGTAGCTTACTTAGTATGTAACTTTAATAAAGCGGTAGGTGATAAACCAGCTTTGTTCACCCATAATGAGGTAACGACTTTATTCCATGAGTTTGGTCACGGTATTCACCATATGCTGACTCAAGTTGATGCTGCTCCCGTAGCAGGTATTAATGGCGTAGCATGGGATGCCGTAGAGCTACCAAGTCAATTTTTAGAGAACTGGTGTTACGAGGAAGAAGCGCTGAGCTTTATTTCGGGCCATTTTGAAACCGGTGAGCCATTACCAAAAGAATTACTTGATAAGTTATTGGCTGCTAAAAACTATAACTCAGGCATGCAAATGCTGCGTCAAATTGAGTTTTCGTTATTTGATTTTAAAATTCATAACGATTATGTCGCGGGCGAGCCGTGTCAAATTCAGTCGGTATTAAATGATGTGCGCAGTCGTACATCGGTTGTTCACGCTCCAGAGTTTAATCGTTTTCAGCACGGGTTTAGTCATATTTTTGCAGGTGGCTACAGTGCCGGTTATTACTCGTATAAATGGGCTGAAGTATTATCGGCCGATGCTTACGCTAAGTTTGAGGAGGAAGGAATTTTTAACCCACAAACAGGGCAAGCCTTCATGCAGCATATTCTAGAAAAAGGCGGCAGTGAAGAGCCTATGGAATTATTTAAAAACTTCCGAGGCCGCGAGCCACGCGTTGATGCGTTACTCCGCCACAGCGGCATCGCAGCTTAAAAATATGTCGTTTATTAAATTTAACAAAAGCGCCTTTTAGGCGCTTTTTTATTGTTTTTAGATAATAGGCTATAAACGTTAGTAATTTCAGCACGCCGTACTATGCTCTAAGCATGCTCAACTAAACGGATTTGTGTATGGAAAAGTTAGTACTTACCATTGATGACGATAAATTAACCCACCTCATTATTGAAGAGTCTCTAGCTGGGTTTTGTAAACTTCTTCATGCTAAAGAGGGCGAGGAGGGGCTAAGGTTAATAAACGAACATAAACCCGATATTATCCTTCTCGACATAGAAATGCCGGGTAAGTCGGGTTATCAAGTCTGCCAAGAAATAAAACAAAATGCCGATACAAAAGATATTCCGGTTATGTTTTTGTCATCAAAAGAAGCGCTTATCGACCGAGTGAAAGGCTACAGCGTTGGTGCGTCTGACTACATAATGAAACCGTTTAACGCAGAAGAGCTAATGGCACGTATTAAAATACTGTATGCGTATCGCCAGCAATGCGTCAAACTCGAAAGCGACATAAATAAAGCCAATAAAACGGCTGCAATGGCGATGACCGAGTCGGGAGATATGGGGCGAATTATGCGCTACGTTGGACAAAGTTATCATGCCAATAGCTTACAAACGTTGAGTGAGTTCTTCTTAGGGTTTTTTACTCCTCTTAATTTGGATGTAGTGGTTGTATTTTGGTATCAACATAAAAGTGAATTTTACAGCTTACAAGGTGGTGTATGCCCACTAGTGCAGGAGTTATTGGCGCAACATAAAGATGCACAGCGGTTTGTTGATATAGGCGAGAGCACTATCATTAATTACCCAAAACTATCGTTGCTGGTAAAAAATATGCCCGTCGATGAGAGCGAAAAATATGGGCGTTATAAAGATTTGTTTCCTCATATTTTAGAGGTTACCAATGAAAAGGTCGTTACTATGGAAAGAAACGAAAAAAATTACCAGCAAGCTGAACAAATTAGCACGGCACTGGAAGATATAATAAGCCAGTTTAATGCTCAAAATATCACGCAAAGTACTGTAGCAGAGCAGTTTTGTGCACAACTAGAGGCATTAAATACAGCTATTGAGCTTCAAAAGAATAATTTAAACCCCGCTGATTTTGATTCATGTATATCGCAGCTTGAGCATACTATGCAGTTACTGGTGTCTGCCAATAGCGATTTAGCGTTTATAAAATATCAGTTTGAGCAAGTAACACAAAGCCGCAGTGAGTTTTTACAGAGTTTACGCCATAAAGTTGAAGAGATTGAGCCGGCAAATGACCAAGACCCTGACATAGAGCTATTTTAGTGCGCTTAAGCTCGCTGGTTGATATACTCTGGCGGTATTTTATCGTCGGAGTGTATTGTGGTTATTCAGTGTGCCTTTAAAGAGTGTCGCCCGTATTTAAATGAATTAGAAACGCGTTTTGGTTTAGTAAATTGGCAACAAAATAGCCAAGGTTTTAGCCTGCACTATGACGATACAGGGCTGAGTTTATTTAAAACTGATGAACCTAAGTTAGGTGCCATTAATGTTGATTTTGTTACCGGGGCAGCTGCCCACAGGCGAAAATTTGGTGGCGGTAAAGGGCAAGCTATTGCCAAAGCAGTTGGTCTTAATAAAGGGGCAACGCCTATAGTACTGGATGCCACCGCAGGTTTGGGGCGTGATGGCTTTGTATTGGCGTCACTCGGTTGCAAGGTTATTTTACATGAGCGTCATCCGGTTGTTGCTGCACTGCTGGCCGACGGTTTAAACAGAGCTTACAGCGACACAGAAATTGGCTCTTGGATGAGAGACAATATGAGCCTAGTGTTTGGCTCAAGCCACACGTTACTTGCCCAATGTGAAAGCATGCCCGATGTGGTTTATCTAGATCCTATGTTCCCACACCGTGAAAAGTCAGCCTTAGTAAAAAAAGAAATGCGCGTATTTCAAGAGTTAGTAGGCGCAGATACCGACGCCGATGATTTACTTGAATTTGCCTACCCACTTGCTAGCAAGCGAGTGGTGGTTAAGCGCCCTGATTACGCCCCGTTTTTAAATGACAAAACCCCCAGTATGCAAATTAAAACTAAAAAGAACCGTTTTGATGTGTATGTAAAAGCAGCCATGGTTTAAAGGTCCCTATTACGTGTGTTGATCGGGTTTAAGGATCTAGGATCTTAGTGTGCTTTTATGTTAGAATTCGCGCAATTTTTTGGCATTAGTAAGAAGCACAGCAATGATCTTAGACGATATTCGCGTTGTTTTAGTTAACACATCACACTCAGGTAATATAGGTTCGGCGGCTCGCGCCATGAAAACAATGGGTTTATCAAAACTCTATTTAGTTGACCCTGCTTGTGAAATTGATAGCCATGCAAGTGCGTTATCTGCAGGTGCCAGCGATGTATTAGGCAATGCAGTGATTGTTGATAAGCTTGAAGACGCTATTGCTGATTGTGCATTAACCATTGGTACAAGCGCACGTTCGCGCACGCTTTCATGGCCTATGGTTGAGCCTCGCGAGTGTGGTGAAAAGCTGGTGGCAGAAGCTGAAAATGGTCCTGTGGCATTAGTGTTTGGCCGTGAAAACAGTGGTTTAACTAACGAAGAGCTACAGCTGTGTAATTACCATGTATGCATTCCAGCTAACCCAGAATATAGCTCGCTAAATCTTGCTATGGCTGTGCAAACTTTGTCTTACGAAACACGTATGGCATTTTTAAATAAGCAACCTAAGCAAGAAGCACAAGACGACACCGTTTACCCTAACTCAAAACAAACAGAGTTATTTTACGATCACCTAGAAGAAACACTTTATAACACAGGTTTTATTATCAAACAGCACCCAGGTATTGTGATGACAAAGCTTCGTCGTTTATTTAACCGTGCACGCCCAGAAGAGGCTGAAATGAATATTTTGCGCGGTATTCTTACCTCTATAAATAAATCGATTCCTAAGTAAGGTATAGCAATTAGTTATATAAACGGGTGTTTAAATAACTGGCTAATACTTGACTAAATTACTCAGGTAATTACAATGGAGACAATACTTGACCAAACAGGTCAGGTATTAAAAATTTGTTAACTACATTCACTTTGAGCGATATGTTTTTAAATCAAATTTTTATCAAGTGATAATACTTGACTAATTTACTCTGGTAATTAAAATTTGCACTCTTTGTGCAGGGGGCGTTATGAAATTAACATCAAAAGGCCGATATGCCGTTACAGCGATGCTTGATGTTGCGCTGCACACAGGTGTTGGTCCTGTCGCCCTTGCTGATATTTCACAAAGACAAGAAATTTCTTTGTCATACCTTGAACAATTATTTGCTCGGCTGCGTAAAAATGGCTTGGTAAGTTCGGTTCGAGGACCTGGTGGCGGCTATTTACTAGGGCGAGAAGCCGGTGTTATTTCTGTTGGTGACATTATTACCGCAGTTGATGAATCGGTTGATGCAACACGTTGCCAAGGCGCCAACACTGGCTGCCAAAGCGGTATGCGCTGTTTGACCCATAATTTGTGGTCAGATTTAAGCGCACGTATAGAAGAATTTTTGAACAGTATTACCCTTGCTGAATTGGTGGAAAAATCAGATGTGAAAGAAATTGCATCGCGCCAAGATAACAGTATCAATAACGCAATTAAGCAGTTGGAAAACATTCAAGTAAGCTGTCAACTTTAAGGTTGACCTGCAGCGGAGAGAGAAATGAAGTTACCGATTTATTTAGATTACGCAGCAACCACGCCTGTTGATGAGCGTGTTGCTAAAGAAATGATGCAATGCCTTACAATGGACGGTAAATTTGGTAACCCTGCATCACGTTCACACCGTTTTGGTTGGCAAGCTGAAGAAGCCGTTGACCAAGCACGTACAGATATTGCTGATTTAGTAAATGCAGACCCACGTGAAATTGTGTTCACTTCGGGTGCAACTGAATCAAATAACCTAGCTATTAAAGGTGCAGCACAGTTTTACAAAAAGAAAGGTAAGCACGTTATTACCGCTAAAACTGAGCACAAAGCAGTCATCGACACATGTCGTGAATTAGAACGTCAAGGTTTTGAAGTAACCTATATGGACGTTGAAGAAAATGGCTTGCTTGATCTGCAAAAGCTAGCAGACACAATGCGTGACGACACAGTACTTGTCAGCATCATGCACGTGAATAACGAGCTAGGTGTAATTCAAGACATTGCGACGATTGGCGAAATGTGTCGTGAACGTAAAATCATGTTCCACGTAGATGCTGCGCAAAGTGCAGGTAAAGTACTTATTGACGTACAACAACTTAAAGTTGATTTTATGTCGTTCTCTGCGCACAAAGCATACGGCCCTAAAGGTGTAGGTGCGCTTTACGTTCGTCGTAAACCACGTGCTCGTTTAGAAGCGCAAATGCACGGTGGCGGTCATGAGCGTGGTATGCGTTCAGGTACACTTGCAACTCATCAGTTAGTGGGTATGGGTACTGCATTTAGAATCGCAAAAGAAGATTTTGAAAAAGATTTTGCACACATCAGCGCATTACGTAAACGCCTAATCGACGGCATTATGGCTGATATGGACGAAGTATATTTTAACGGCACACAAGACCAATCAGTACCGGGTATTGTAAACATCAGCTTTAACTTTGTTGAAGGTGAATCGTTACTTATGGCAGTAAAAGACATTGCGGTATCGTCAGGTTCAGCCTGTACATCTGCAAGCTTAGAGCCTTCTTATGTTTTACGTGCACTTGGCCGTAACGACGAATTAGCACACAGCTCAATTCGTTTCAGTATTGGTCGTTTTACTACCGAAGAAGAGATTGATTACACCGTTGAATTAATGAAAAACTCTATCGGTCGCCTACGTGAAATGTCTCCACTTTGGGAGATGCATCAAGAAGGTATTGATTTAGATTCAGTTGAATGGGCTCACCACTAATACTTAGTGATGTAAGCACATACCCTAGCAGGTAATGAGGATAGAATTATGGCGTACAGTGATAAAGTAATCGACCACGTAGAAAACCCACGTAACGTAGGTGCTCTAGACAAAAACGATCCGTCAGTGGCAACGGGTATGGTAGGCGCACCAGCATGTGGTGACGTAATGAAATTGCAAATTAAAGTATCGGATACTGGCGTTATTGAAGATGCAAAATTCAAAACCTACGGTTGTGGCAGCGCAATTGCCTCTTCTTCGCTTGTAACAGAGTGGGTTAAGGGTAAAACACTTGATGAAGCAGCAACCATCAAAAACACTGATATCAGTGCTGAGCTAGAATTACCACCAGTGAAAATTCACTGTTCAATTTTAGCCGAAGATGCAATTCAAGCAGCAATTGCAGACTACAAAAGCAAACAAGCGAAGTAAGAAGAGAAACTCATGGCAGTGACATTGACAGATGCGGCAGCAAACCGCGTACAATCATTTTTAGCAAACCGCGGCAAAGGGTTAGGTCTGCGCGTTGGCATTAAAACGACGGGCTGTTCAGGTCTTGCTTATGTACTTGAGTTTGTTGACGAGTTAAACGAAGACGATGAAACCTTTGCGGCTAAAGGCGTTACTTTAATAGTTGACGCAAAAAGCTTAGTTTACATCGATGGCACAGAGCTCGACTACACTAAAGAAGGCTTAAATGAAGGGTTTAAATTTAATAACCCTAACCAAGCTGACGAGTGTGGTTGTGGCGAAAGCTTTACCGTTTAATTGCTACGTGTAATTGTATTTTGAAGCCCTGCAACTGTAGGGCTTTGTTATTTCTGAATATTACTGGTTGAAGCTATGCGTTACTTTGAATTATTTGCAGTGCCCGTTGATTATAATATTGATTTAGCAACGATTAATAAAAATTACCTAGAGTTGCAGCGTGCTGTACATCCCGACCGCCATGCCAATGCAAGCAGCCGTGATAAGTTAATGTCGGTGCAAAGTGCAGCTGAAATTAACGATGCCTTGCAAACACTTAAGCACCCAGTTAAACGTGCTGAGTATATGTTAAGCGAGCTGGGAGTTGATATTCGCGCCGAGCAACAAACACTGCAAGATCCATTATTTTTAATGCAACAAATGGAATTGCGCGAAGAGCTTGAAGAGCTTGCATCAGCGAGTGACCCGGATGCGGCCATTGCTAATTTTGAAAAACAAATAAAACAACTTAACGAGCAATACAGTGCACAACTTGCAGAACATTTAGCAAGCAGCAACGAGCAACAGTACCAACTAGCTGCCGATAATATTCGTAAACTGAAGTTTGTTTATAAATTACGTGACGAACTAGAACGCATTGAAGACAGTTTATTTGACGATTAATTACTTGCTGTAAAGCGAGCAAAACGAGTTTAAAGAGCATTATGGCATTATTGCAAATTGCTGAGCCGGGGCAAAGCGCGGCACCACACGAACACAAACTAGCCATAGGTATTGACCTTGGCACTACTAATTCATTAGTTGCTACCGTACAAAGCGGCGAAGCGCGCACTTTAACAGATGAGTTAGGTGCGGCAATGTTGCCGTCGGTTGTTCGTTATCAAGCCGGTGGTATTACTGTGGGTAGCGATGCGGCTCAAGCTGCAACACAAGACCCAGCGAATACACTTATTTCGGTAAAGCGTTTTTTAGGCAAAACACAGGCTGAAATAGAGCAAAGCTACGGCCAATTACCGTATCAATTTTGTGAAGATAATGGCTCGCTTGCCATTCAAACTGAGGCTGGAAAAGTCAGCCCAGTTAAAGCGTCAAGCCACATCTTAGCGGCGTTGAAAGCGCGTGCAGAGCAAAGTTTTGGCAACCAAGAGATTTTAGGCGCTGTTATTACCGTTCCTGCGTATTTTGATGATGCTCAGCGCCAAAGTACTAAAGATGCAGCAGAGCTTGCTGGCATTAACGTATTACGCTTGTTAAATGAGCCAACAGCGGCGGCTGTTGCCTATGGCTTAGATTCGGGTCAAGAAGGTATTATTGCTGTTTACGACTTAGGCGGTGGTACATTTGATATTTCTGTTCTTCGTTTACACCAAGGTGTGTTTGAAGTAATGGCAACTGGCGGCGACTCAAGCTTAGGTGGTGACGATTTTGATTCACTACTCGTTGACTACTTTAAGCAGCAAACCGGAGTATCAGCTTTATCACCTTCGGTTTTACGTTTATTTATTAACAAAGCCAAAGCCTGTAAAGAAGCGTTAAGCCAATACGCAAAAGTAAATGTAGGGCTTGAGTTTGACGGGCAAAACCACACGGTAGAAGTAACGCGCGAAACATTTGACGAAATGGCGATGCCACTGGTTAAAAAAACACTGCGTTCGTGTCGCCGAGCTGTTAAAGATGCTGGCATTGAAAACGAAGAAGTTTTACAAGTTATTATGGTCGGCGGTTCAACGCGTATGCCACTGGTACGCAGCCAAGTACATAGCTTTTTTGATAAAGAACCGCTAACCTCAATCGATCCTGACCGCGTTGTAGCATTGGGTGCAGCACTGCAAGCAGACGTGCTCATTGGCAATAAGCCAGACTCAGACATGTTATTACTTGATGTACTGCCACTGTCGCTTGGACTTGAAACCATGGGCGGTTTGGTTGAAAAAATTATTCCGCGTAACACCACTATTCCGGTAGCGCGTGCTCAAGAATTTACGACGTTTAAAGATGGCCAAACGGCGATGTCTTTGCATGTATTACAAGGTGAGCGTGAGCTGGTTGACGATTGTCGTTCACTTGCTAAGTTTAGCTTAAAAGGTATTCCACCAATGGCAGCAGGCGCTGCGCATATTCGGGTTACCTTTAAAGTAGATGCTGATGGTTTATTAAGTGTCTCAGCGATGGAAAAATCAACGGGTGTGCAAGCCGAAATTCAGGTTAAACCTTCGTTTGGTTTATCTGACGACCAAGTAGCTAACATGCTAAAAGAGTCGATGAGCAACGCAAAAGACGACATGCAAGCACGTATGCTTAAAGAGCAACAAGTTGAGGCTCTTCGTGTTATTGAAGCACTAAATGCTTCGTTAGATGCTGATGGCGCGTTACTTGATGACGCTCAGCTTACAAGTTTAAGAGCTGAAATTGCAGAGCTGGTAAAAGTGCGCGAAAATGCTCAACAACCTAGCGAAATTAAAGCGGCTATCGAAAAAGTAGATAACGCCAGTAGTGAGTTTGCATCGCGCAGAATGGATGCATCAATTAAAAAAGCCCTAACGGGTCAGTCAGTAGACAACATTTAAGAGAGATTAGAATGCCACAAATTGTTTTTCTTCCACATCCTGAATTGTGTCCTGACGGCGCTGCAATTGAAGCACCTGAGGGGCAAACTGTGCTCGACGCGGCGCTTAAAAATGGCATAAGCATTCCACACGCATGTGAAAAGTCGTGTGCGTGTACTACGTGTCATTTAGTTATTCGCGAAGGGTTTGATTCACTTGATGAAAGTGACGATCTAGAAGACGATATGCTAGACAAAGCGTGGGGCTTAGAGCCTGAGTCGCGCCTTGGTTGCCAAGCAATCATTAGAGATGAAGACTTAGTGGTTGAAATACCTAAGTACAATCTCAATATCGTTAATGAAGAGCACTAGTTTTTAATTAACGACTATTATATTAAAAGCCGCTGTTTAATACAGCGGCTTTTTTGTTTGTAAATTGTAGGCGTGACGAGTAAAGCTCGTAAGTTATTTTGTAGACGTAAAGAGTTAGCCTTGGCTCTATGCCACGCATTAAAAGCTAACCCCTAAAATATTTTTCGGAGGTGTACTTTGAGTAATCTAATTTTTTGTGACTCGTTCATTGATGGTGAATTTTATAAAACCAATGAACACTTTAGCGTTAACGATCCCGCTACCCAACAAAGTATTATTGAAGTAAGTGATATAGACGAGCAAGGCGTTAATAGCGCCATAACTGCCGCACAAGGCGCTTTTGTAAAATTAAAAAACACTAACGCCACTGAGCGTAGTGAAACACTAATGCGCTGGTATGAGCTTGTGATCAAGCACAAACAAGCATTAGCTGAATTAATGACCAAAGAGCAAGGTAAGCCGCTTAAAGAATCGCTGGGCGAAATAGATTACGGTGCAGGCTTTATAAAATGGTTTGCAGAAGAAGCTAAGCGAAGTTATGGCGATGTGATCCCACCTACCGACAATAACCACCGTTTAACCAGTTTTAAGCAGCCTGTAGGCGTTGTAGCAGGTATTACACCATGGAACTTCCCGGTTGCTATGGTGACGCGTAAAGTGGCGCCTGCTTATGCTGCAGGCTGTAGTTTTATATTAAAGCCTTCTGAGCATACGCCGCTATGCGCGATTGCATTAGCATACCTAGCCGACCAAGCTGGCTTTGTTAAAGGGGCATTTAACGTACTTGTATCGCAAGACGCTAAAACAGTGGGAAAAATGCTCACTGACTCACATATTGTCCGTAAGTTTACTTTTACCGGCTCTACAGGTGTTGGTAGCCAATTACTTAAGCAATGTGCCGACACGGTTAAGCGTACCTCAATGGAATTAGGCGGCAATGCGCCGTTTATCATTTTTGATAATGCGGATCTTGATGATGCGATTGATGGGCTTATGGCGGCTAAATTTAGAAACAGTGGCCAAGCATGTGTAGCCGCAAACCGCATTTTTATTCAGCGCAGTATTTTAGATGAAGTGCTGAGTAAAATTACGCCTAAAGTAGCCGCATTAAAAGTAGCCAATGGGTTTGAAGAGGACGTAGATATTGGCCCGCTAATTTATCCAAAAGCGAAAGAGAAAGTGCAGCAGCTTGTGCAAGATGCACTTGATAAAGGCGCAGACCTAATAGGGGATAACAGCAGCTTAGGCGGCAGCTTTCAAAACCCGCTCATTGTTACTAACGTAACGACTAAAATGGATATATACCACGAAGAAGTATTTGGCCCTGTATTAACGGTCATCCCTTTTGATGAAGAGGCTGAAGTGCTTGCACTTGCTAATGATGTGCCCTATGGGTTAGCCGCTTATTTTTATAGCCAAGATTTAAAACAAGTTTACCGCATTAGTGAAGGGCTTGAGTTTGGCATGATAGGCGTAAATGAAGGGGTTATATCAAACCCCGTTGCTCCGTTTGGTGGGGTAAAACAATCTGGCTTAGGGCGAGAGGGTGGACACCAAGGACTTAATGAATACCTAGAAGAAAAGTACGTGTGTATCAAAATTTAATAGCAATCCGCAATTTTACGCTTGAGGTTCTTAGGCTGTGTTTCGGTAACGTTTGTTTATTACAATAATATGGCGAAATCATGAACTTTTCTTTTTGCTATTGATACAGCAAGGACTAAGTGCTACCTTTGCCACATATTTTTTGTTAATAAAACAACACTAAAAACCAAATAAAAAGTAAAAGGATTTCTATAAGTAGAAATAACCCCGTGTGTAAATGCCACCGTAAGGTGGCATTTTTTTGTTCAGCGTTGTTAATTTTAGTGGGGCATTAACGGATTGGTTTATATCCAGGTAGGTTATTAAGGTCTACGTCATCAAGCTGTTCTGGATTTGCGTATTCACTAATATAATTTTTGTACACGCCGGATTCGATAAAAACAGCGAAAATATCAGGGTCTAAGTGGTTTTTTTCGACCATAGTACCGAGTATAAATAAACACTCACTTACCGGCTTTGCCTTTTTGTAAGGCCTATCTACCGCTGAAAGTGCTTCAAATATATCGGTAATTGCCATTAACCGAGCAGGCACCGACATTTGCTCTTTGGTTAGACCCCTTGGGTAACCTGTACCATCGAGTTTTTCATGATGCCCTAATGCATACTCTGATACTTTACTTAAGTGTTTAGGGAACGGCAGGGCATCTAAAATATTTTTCGTGACATCCATATGACGCTTCATGACATCATGCTCGCCAGCGGTGAGCGTTCCTCTTCGTATTGACAGGTTTTCAACTTCATCATCATTGAGCAGTGGTGTGCGTATATCGTTGATCACTAAGTGATAGTGTTGTGCAATGCGTTCTATTTGGGCAAGTTCTTTATCGCCTAAAAATTCCCCACCCACATTAATGCGTTGTAATAAAGCACGGTCCAGTGCAACCTGCTTAAGCTCGGTATCGAGCAGTCGTTCGAGTTGCTGCACCTCTACAGGCTTACCATTTTTCATTGCTGAGATTATTTGTTCTTGGTAGTTAATTTTTAAATCTCGGCTAATGATCTCAAATTTGGCGTCTATGAAGCTGATACGATCAAAAATGGTTTCTAATTTAGTTGCCTTTTCCATGATGTGATCGGGAGTAGCGATTTTTCCGCAGTCATGTAACCAGCCAGCTATATCTAATTGATGACGGTCTGAGTCGCTCATAGAAAATGACGCTAATGGGCCCTTGCTTATTGCATTTACCGCATCGGCCAACATTAACGTTAATGCGGGTACACGCTTACAATGTCCACCGGTATGGGGAGACTTTTCATCGATAGCCATTGCAATGGTTTCAGCAAAAGTAGAAAACAACTCTTCCATTTCTTTAATCAGTGATGAGTTAGTTAATGCAATAGCCCCTAATGAAGCAAACGAGCGTATTAGCGTGACGAGCTCTTCACTAAAGGGAATAATATTATTATTGCTATCTTTTACGTTTATGAGCTGTATCACACCTAAAATATCATCTTGGTGATCTTTTAAAGGAATAGTTAGCATTGATTGCGTACGATAACCCGTACGAGCATCCATTTCACGCGCAGCGCTCATATCAAATGGCAGTGCAGCGTAAACATCAGGAATATTAATTACTTTGCCTGAATTAACAGCATGTGCAACGATTGCTCGTTGGTTTGGTTTGCCATCGATACACAAGTCAATGTTGGGAAAGCTAACAAAACGATCTGAACCACCCCCCAAGTATAAGTTAAGTGATTTATTGATCACTGTTTCAAACTTAAGCTGATCATCTTCTGTAATCGAATATATACTGCCTGCATCTGAGTTAGCGATAGACATAACAACTTGTAAAATTTCGTCTAACAGCAGTTGTGGCTCTTTTTCGGTAGTAAGGCGAATACTAATATCGATAAAGTGCTGAAGGTTTGTTCTGTCTTTAATGTGCTGAGGCATATTTTTGCTACTTTTTTGTATGTACGAAGGCACCATTCCAATCCTTAGCGAGAGTTTGTATATCTGTACTTTGTATTCGTTCTATGTAAATGCGGTAAACGTCTGCGTTTAATACAGCGTTATTTTCTAATTGCTCAAATAAGCTAAGCGCATTTTCCCATTCTTTGTTATGGAAAAGCGTGATGGCTTTAAGCGAGTTATCTATTTCTTTAAGCTGTATTTTATTGAGCTTATTCGTATAATTTATGGGTTCATATAGTGCAATTGAGGTTGTTTTTCCAACCACCTGTACTTTATCTATGAGCCTAAAAGTAATTCCTGAGCAAGCTTGCATTGTTTCTTCAGTGACCAGAATAGCGACACCGTAAAATTTGGTCAAGCTTTCGACTCTAGCACCTAAGTTAACCGCATCACCCAAAACTGTATAGGCTTTACGATATATTGAGCCCATGTCTCCTACATTCATGTCGCCAGAGCTTAAGCCTACTCCAATACTAATTGCAGGAAGGTTTTGCTGTGCAAACACGGCGTTTATTTCTATTAGGCCTTCGGTCATTGCTAGAGCCGCTTCTACGCCGTGTTGGGCGTGGTCTTTATCTATTAACGGGGCATTCCAAAATGCCATGACCATATCGCCAACGTATTTGTCGATAGTGCCATTATTATCAAATATTATTTTAGTAATAGAGCTTAAGTATTGGTTTAAATACTCACTTAATTGATGAGCCGACATGCTCTCAGACAGTGACGTAAAACCTCTTATATCGGCAAATAAAACAGTCATATTTCTGCGTTCGCTGCTTTTAACCAGGTTACCGCCTTGCTCTATAAGCTGGTTGATACGTTCTGGTGGTACATATTGGTCAAACATCGTTTTTATTTTTTTGCTGTGCTTCATTTCAGCAATAGAACCAACAATAATGTAATAGCTAGCCAGAAGAGTGGTGAGTAATAAGGTCATGAATAAAGGAAGGCTCACCTTTTGTGCTGACCACAAATAAAAATTTATAGCGACGACAACACCAGCAACAATAATTGAGAGTGCCAAAATAAAACGTGCGGTTTTGCCAATACTAAAAAACGACAGCACAAGGCCAGTAATAATAATGATGATCAAACTGGCGCCAAGTGACCAACTCGGTTTTGAAGGAAGTAGTTGTGGGTTCATGAGTCCTTCAAATATATTGGCATGAACTTCAACTCCCGGGTATTGTAAGCCCACAGGTGTGGATCGTAAGTCAGCCAACCCCACAGCAGAGGTACCAATAAACGCGACACTTCCTTCAAGTTCTTTCAAGCCAACTCGTTGGGTTAGCACATCGGTTGCTGAGTAATATGGAAAGCTTCGAGCAGACCCTTTATAAGGAATAAGTACTTGTCCGTATTCATCGGTTTGGATCCATTTATTGTGAAACTTAATGCCTTCAAATAGGGTTATACCATTTGATGTCGTTGAGCGTGTTTCTATTGTGTTGGCTAATGTGTACAAACGAGCGGCCTCAAGGGCCAACGAAGGGTAAAGGGTATCACCTACACGATTAATCAATGCTGCTTTTCGTATAAAGCCATCTTCATCACTATGTGCATTAATAAAACCTTGGCCTGATGCGGCATTTTGTAACTGAGGGATATTAATAATAGCACCCGGGTAGTCATTAATTTGCGAGTTTGTGTGATCATCTTCTCGCCAAACCACGCTACTTTTAGATGGCGCTTTATGCTCACTTAATTTGTCGTTAATTAATAAAAACCCTAAGGTAATATCATTTTTTGCCAGCGCTTTAGCCAATTTTGTATCGGCATCTACTTGTTGTTTTATTTTCGAAAGGGGGGTCGAATACTTTGCCGAAAAGTCAGGAAGTTCAGTCATGATTTTAGTGACAGGGTTTACTTCAGGCTCCGAAAAAAATATATCGAAGGCGATAACAATAACACCAGCGTCAGTCAATTTAGTTACTAGCTCAGCTACTTTAGAGCGACTCCAAGGGAAGCGCCCCTGTTCTTGCATGCTTTTTTCATCAATATCGATGATCACTACAGATTCATTTACTTTTCTTGGTGTCTCTGCAAGGGTTAGTTGTAAACGTGAATCGTAAATAATCCCTTCAACTCGGTTTAAAAGTTTAGCTACAGCGCCTGTCGAAAAAAATTCGATAGATGCT
Source organism: Pseudoalteromonas sp. S554 (assembly GCF_005930865.1). NCBI lineage: Bacteria > Pseudomonadati > Pseudomonadota > Gammaproteobacteria > Alteromonadales > Pseudoalteromonadaceae > Pseudoalteromonas > Pseudoalteromonas sp. S554. Next base: position 63,550 of record NZ_PNDV01000092.1, read on the forward strand.
ATGAGTAATGTGATCAATACACCAATATAAAAATGCTTTGATGTTATTTTTTTTAATAGGCTAATAATCAAAGCTCCTAGCGCGTTTAAAATTCAAAAACGCGCCCCTCTTTACCACATTCAATATGCACATCCTTGCCGTAGCTTGTTTGTAAATAACGTTCTATTTCGATAAGTTGCTCATCAGTTCTTGATGGATCGTGACTGATTATCACCATGTTTTTGACTTTCGCTTTTATTGCAAGTTGAGCAACTTGGTCAATAGTGCTGTGGCCCCAGCCATGTTTTAATGGTAAGTCAGCATCAATAAGTTGAGCGTCATGTATAAGTAAATCTGCCCCTTCTATAAATGCTGCCCACTCGCTAATACTGGTTTTAGTTTGCTGAGGTGGGTTAAGCTCGTTGTCGGTCACATATGCCACCTTCGCGCCATCAGCAAATAAGCAATAAGCAGTTCCGCCACCAGGGTGATTTAGCGGTGCGGTGGAGATAGAAAAACCATTAAGGTTAAATTGCGTTTGCGCCGAAAGCTCAGTATTGAGCGTAATGTTTGACGGTAAATCTTGATGGCGAACAGGGAAATAAGAGCCACTCATTTGTTTTAAAATAGCGTGTTGGCTACCTTTATCCTCAACATCACCTGCAACAATTGTTATATCGCGATTTGCTTGATAAATAGGTTTAAAAAAAGGAAAGCCCTGAATATGATCCCAATGATTGTGAGTGAGCAAAATATAAATGGGGCTTTGCTGCTCGAGTAAATAATCTCCAAGTTTTGCTATTCCAGTGCCCGAGTCTAATATCAGTGAACTGCCATTATTTTTTGTCACATAAGTACACGATGTATTCCCACCATATAGATGGGTATCGCTACCGGGTGTAGGCATTGAGCCTCTTACCCCAAATAATTCGACTTTCATTTATGGCTCAACTCCATCCGGATAAAAATCAAACTTAGATACACTGATATTATTTGAGCTACCATTATCGCAAGTGCTACTTAAGGCTATTTGCGTGTCAGTTTGTAGAATCAACGAGGTAAATACGAGTGAATTTGTACACAGGTTAGCTTGGTAATAACCAACTCCACCAGTACCAAATATGCTATCAAGCTCACCATTTGTAGTAATTCGTGCAATTACGCCCTGGTTGTTACTAGTACCGACTAATATAAGTTTATCAGTGCTATCTAGCTTGGCACCTTTAATTAAAGTATTGCCGGTTGCAGCTAAAATATATTGGCCAACGCCATTGTCAGCAAAGCTTGTATCTAACGCACCTGACGAAAGCAAGCGCACAACATTCGCTTTATCAGGTGTACTGACTAAATTTGCAACTAAATAGATTGCGCCAGATGAGTCGGTTAGTACACTGGCTACTTTATTGTTGGTGTTAGGCGTATCGGTACCTGAATATCTAAACAACTCATTGCCGGTTAAGTTAAGTTTGAGCGCAATTAATGCTGAATCAGCACCTGTTACTAATTCACCAGCAATAAAAATCTCATTGTTATCAATGTGAATTTTAGAAAAATCCTCACCCGTTAACCCTAATAAAACGCCTTCAGTGCCAAAGCTTGTAGCAAGTACCCCTTGCGCTGTGAGCATCATTGCAAATGACTGTGTGTTCCCAGATTGCGTTGCAGTACCCACTGCAACAATATTGTTACTATTGGTTATTGCTATATCTGATAATGTAAGCGCCTCGGTATTTTCAATGTTGGTTACATAGATGCCGTCGGTTGCAAATGTTGTGTCGAGGGAGCCATCTTGGTCCACTTTAGCTACAAAACCTTGCGAGCCATTTGTGGTTTTTTTAGTACCAGCAAGTAATAAGTTGCCATTGTTTAATTCAGCTAACGCAACGTGTTGCGAGTTTAACTCTATGGCAATTTCTTTGTGGCCCGTTATACTAAAGCTTGTATCTATTGCGCCTGTGCTGGTAAAACGGGTTAATACTAATTTTATTAGACCGTTTGTTTCGGCTGTTGAGGCAAGCATATATTTACCTGCTTGAGCGCCATTACTAAGTTGTATCAATTTCATTGATTTATCGTTTGACGCTTCGGTTATTTCATCAACTGTTAAATAACCTGTGCTATTGAAATTAGTAAACAATGCGGCTTGATCGGTTATTGCTCCAATAAATGGTTTAGCGTTGGTGTCGTCATCAATGCCGGCTACCCATAAAGTATCGTTAGAGTCGATAGACGTTGTGTTTACAATTTGTTTAGCATCTATGCCTGAAAGAATGCTAACTCCAGACTCACCGTACGTATCATCAAGTAAACCGTTTGAACTAATTACGCGAGCTGTAAATACGTGTTCTGCATTAGGAACACCCGTTGTGCCCGAGAGCATTATTTCATTTTTAATTGGCTCGTATTGGATACCCGTTACTTGATCGCCTCCATTACCCGCGCCGCTGTTGCCATCAATGTCATAAATAGCAATTCCATCTGTGTCAAAACTGGTCACGAGCTCGCCATTTTTATCAATGGCTAATATAACAGCTTCTTTTTCGCCTGTTTGCCGTGTCATATAGCCACCTGCAAAAGCTGTAAAATTAGAATCAGCTAAACCCCCAATGGCAAATAACTCATCGTCTTTATTGTTACCTGGCTGGCCTAAGTCACTTGATAAGTTAATGATAAGCGGATCGCCCCCATTAAAATTACCATCGTTATCTCCATTTGCTTTTAAATAACGCAACAGTGAGTTTTTAGTGCCATCAGCATCGGTAACGCTACCCACAACTAAATAGTCTGAGTTTTCAAAGTTTTTAACTGCGTGGCCTTCATCATCACGATTAGCACCACTTACATCAACGATAGCGGGTGTAGAGTTTTCAAATGACAAGTCGTCGGTTTTATAATGTATCCATAGGCTATCGGTTTGAGTACCGTCAAAGTGCTTGCCTACAGCAAGTAATTTATTGCCGTCAATTTCAAGGTCATTGATAACCGTGGTACTGTTAAGCGTTGTACATTTTATACCCGTGCTACTTTCCCCATCGTCGTCTGAGCCTGTTCTTAATGTTCCTGCAAGATCCATTTTAAGTACGCATGCTTCATTATTAATGCCATCAAAACTAGAGTAGGCAATAAACAAATCGGTGCCGTCGGAAATAATGGCAGTGGCTTCTTCATCTTGCTCTAAATCAAGTATTTTAGTGCCTGTGGTATTAAATGCGGTATTTGCTTCGCCGTTATTAGTGTACGAAACAATAAGAATGTCTTTGTCTGCATTATTGGTAAATCCCACAAAATATAAGTTGTTGTTAAGCGCTATGCTGTCATTAAATTGGCCACTTGAAAATACACTGCCTAGATCGAGCTGCCCTGAAATAGGGCGACCAAATGATGTATCTTCAATAGGGATTAGTGGCTCGGCAACATCAATTATATTAACCGTTATATTAACCGCAGTCGTTTCATTAGGTGTGCCGTTATCTGTTACTTGAATATTTAATATGTATTGAGTTTTGGTTTCATAGTCAAAAGGGGTTTCGCCATTCACGCTTAAAATGCCAGATGATGCATTTATGTTAAATAAAGCAAAATCACCGCCGGCTAATACGTAAGTTAAATCTTGGTTTTCATTATCAGTTGCAACAATGGTTCCTATAATGTCGGAATCTGTCGCGTCCTCATTAATGCTAAAGCTTTGTTCAGCAACTACGGGTGCATCGTTGATTGGGTTGATAGTAATCGCTAATGTGCTGTTAGCCGTTCCGCCGTTATTATCACTTGCAGTGTAAATCACCGTTGCAACACCGTTTGCATTAGCA
>NZ_PNDV01000093.1:0-41836 GCF_005930865.1 Pseudoalteromonas sp. S554
GAGTCCCGTCCACTCCGCCACTTGTTATTTCCTCAATAACAAGGTTTTAAAGATTAATTTTCTTATCATCAAATCATTTATAAATTTTATAGTCACCGATACTTATCAAACTATTAAATAAAAATTAATAAATAATCACTTTTATTTATTTTTTGTATCTTAAATAATACTTTTAAATATAAACATGTATTTGCCTTAAATAGGCTTATAACGCCACTGTTGATGCTATTTTTCGTTATCAGATAAAATCCTCTATTTAATTTTTTTACCGCCAAAAATTTCCTCAGAGCTAATTAAGTTGTTTTATACCAATCCGCAATAATACTTAATCATTTCGCGGGGCTAAACGTGTCGGTACCTGCGTTAAAAAATTCTCATTTAGAACAATTAAATAGTGAATTTTTTACCTAGCTATTAACACGTTTTCCCAGCCTCAAAATAGCTCATTTAATTAAGCGAGTTGGTATTAGTTTATTTATAAAAATGAGTAAGTACTTTTAGCTAACGCAGTAATCAAATCAATAAGTATGCCTCTTTACTTTGTAGGCTTATAATAAAACCTTAGTTTATAAGGATATTTTATGATTGAAGTTATTGGTTTAAATAAGCAATTTTCCAACAATGTAGTTTTTAAAAATTATAACCAGGTTTTTTCAGATCAAAAACTCTGCATAGAAGCACCTAATGGCCACGGTAAAACCACCTTACTTATGATGCTAGCAGGACTTGATAAACCGCAAAGTGGCTCACTTTTGTTTGCGGGGAGGGAGTTGAATGAGCCCACAAAAACAGTGGCCATAGCCAGTGACCGTATTACGTTACCTGATTTTTTAACAGCCCATCAAATTATTGACTTGTCTGTTAGTGCTATCGACTGCCCGTGGCCACATGAGCTGGTTAAAGGGTTTAGCTTTACAGCATTTTTAAATACGCGTTTTGATGCTTTGTCCTCGGGTAACCAAAAAAAGTGTCAGCTAATTTTAGCGCTAATGCGAAAGTCACCGTATTTGCTACTTGATGAGCCAAGTGCTGCACTTGATCAAACAAGCATTGAGCACCTTTTACAATTACTCGATGTGTATTTAAATGATAAGCCTAATGGGCAAATTATTATTACTTGCCATGAGCCGGCTGTATTTATTGAGCATGGCTTTAAGTGTGTTTCGCTATGAGTTTCGCGAGCGTGAAAGGTAAGCTTGAGCAGTATCGTGCATTTATGAGTTATCGGTACCTAGCATACACGTTTGAGCTTAAGCAGCTGCTACTGCAGTTAAAAAGCTTTGGTTTGATATTTTTAGTGGTGTTGGGTTCATCTATTTTAGGCTTGGTGTTGTTGCTCTTTTTGGGCCTAGGGAAAATTATAGATAGTACAGATGCACCTGCATATGGTGCCCAAATAGCCTTGTTTTATTTGTTATTGCAAAGTGTGATGTTAAGCGCGATTAAGTCGGCAATTAAAAATAGCAAGCAACGGCTATTTCAACACACAATAGCTTGTCCTAGCTGGCTGAACATAGCAGATATTAAATTATTACTTATTAGTAATGGCTGGCTTATAGCGAGTCTGTTGATAGCGCTTGATTTAACCTGGGCTCAGTGGATAAAAGTACCGCATTTTTTTGTTTTTATGTTTATACAGTTAGGTTTAGGCATTGTTTGTTTATACAAACCTAGCGCGCTCGTGTATGGATTTACTTTAACTACTTTATTTTTGTTTACTCCTGTTGAGTTATCGCCGCTAATTTATCATTTGGGTTTTGCAATTATCTTTCTTTTAAGCGCATTTATACCTGTCATTAATATAAATGGAATGATGAGTGTTCGGTCTTTATTTAGCTTTTGGTTTTGTTACTTCATAAACCATAGTTGGACATTAGTATGGCGTATATCGTTGCTTTTGTGTGTATTTATGGCATCGGCTGAGTTATTAGAAAAGCGGCCAGATCTTGTGACTATAATAGACGGTGTGGCAGTTGCTTTTATTGTTCTTTTTAGCAGCTCATTACAGTTTGATTGCACTAAAGTTTATGAACAATATCGGTTGTTTTTTAAAATGAATCAAAAGGCACGAGCGTTTTATATTGGCCAGTTTATGCCCAGTATGCTTTTGCTTTTAGCAGCCTTTATAGCCTATAGCATTATGTTTGAGAGATTAAACAGCACTTTGCTAAGCGTGGGGTTTGTGTGGTGTTTATTGCAGGTTTATTTTGCACAAAAAAAACCAGCGCATTATGCGCTGGTTTGGGTTCTTTCTAACATTGGGTTGCTTGCTTTACTAAACTAGTTAAGCGGCATCCACTTTTGTAATAACGCTATCACGCGCTGCTTTACCTGCAAGCAAATCAGCAGGGTCAAAATCGTCTACGTTAATTACGTCTAAACGAGCTTGCTCTACAGCAGCTAGCTTATCGGCCTCGGCTTGGCTTAAAATACCTGCTTCAAGCCCCATTTGCGCCACTTTATCAAGTTGGAAAAACGGTAGTTTCACACCTTTCTCTTTACATACTCTTTCAAATAACGGCTCAACTTCAAGTACGTCTTTAAGCGTTTGCTCCTGACGACCTACAAGATTAAGAGGCTCATTTGTTAAGTATACATAACTAGCTAAACGGTTACGTGTTTCGCTAGGAACTTGTAAGATTTGAGCTAGTTTATGCTCTAACTTATCTGTCGGTTTACGTACCGGGCGACCAAACGGGAACAATAACACTTTTAATACGCCACGAAGTGGTGCAGAAGGCATATTGTTAATTAAATCAGCAAGCGCACGTTGACAGTGGTAAAGGTGATCCTGACAGCTCCATTGAACAAGCGCAAAATCTTCTTTTTTACGGCCTTCGTCGTTATAACGCTTAAGCGTTGCAGATACTAAGTAAAGGTAGCTAAGTAAGTCACCTAAACGTGCAGAAATACGCTCTTTACGTTTAAGAGAGCCGCCAAATACAGCCATGCTAATATCTGACATAAGTGCTAAAGAAGCACTAAAGCGCGACGCTATACGGTAAAACTCAGCTGTTTCGTCATGGTAAGGCACACTTGTAAAGCGAGCACCTGTAAGGGCTAGCCATTTAGTACGCACTAGGTTTGACATAGTAAAGCCTATATGACCCATTAGCGCTTTATCAAATACGTTAAGCGCTTCTTCGCGGTCTTCAATTTCGCACGCACCTAGCTCGGTTAGTACAAACGGATGACAGCGAATCGCACCCTGGCCGTAAATGATCATATTACGGGTCAGGATGTTTGCACCTTCAACGGTTATGGCAATAGGTGCACCTTGATAGCCACGACCTAAATAGTTATTTGGACCAAGCATGATCCCTTTACCGCCAAGAACGTCCATTGCATGGATTGTTGCATCGCGCATTTGTTCGGTTAAGTGATATTTAATAATCGCTGATACAACAGATGGTTTTTCACCTAAGTCAACCGCACCAGTCGACATACTTACTGCAGCATCTGAGCTGTATGCGTAACCGGCAAGTTTAGCCATTGATTCTTCAACACCTTCCATTTTACCAATCGGTAAACGGAATTGACGACGAATACGGCTGTATGCACCCGTAGCGGTTGCAATCATTTTAATGCCACCGGCAGAATTTGACGGCAAAGTAATTGCACGGCCTACCGATAAACACTCAACTAGCATTCGCCAGCCTTGGCCAGCCATATCTGGCCCACCAATAATGTAATCAAGAGGTACAAAAATGTCTTTACCGCAAGTAGGACCATTTTGGAATGGTACGTTAAGCGGGAAGTGACGACGACCAATTTCTACTCCAGGAGTATCTGTTGGGATCAATGCACAGGTAATACCTGGCTCTTTTACATCACTTAATAAGCCATCTGGATCTTGTAATTTAAATGCAAGACCAAGTACCGTTGCCACGGGCGCAAGCGTGATATAGCGCTTGTTCCACGTTAGGCTTATACCTACAACTTCTTCACCGTTCCATTGTCCTTTACATACAACACCGTAATCAGGGATTGAACTTGCGTCAGAGCCAGCTTCTGGTGATGTTAATGCAAAACATGGAATTTCTTGGCCGCTAGCTAAGCGCGGTAAGTAATGGTCTTTTTGCTCTTTTGTACCATAGTGTTGTAATAATTCACCTGGACCTAACGAGTTTGGAACACCAACAATTGACGAAAGTAATGTTGATTTACTCGTTAGTTTTTGAAGTACACAAGACTGAGCAAACGCAGAAAACTCTAAACCGCCGTATTCTTTTTTAATGATCATGGCAAAGAATTTATTGTCTTTAAGGTATTGCCATACATCTTGCGGTAAATCAGTTAGCTCGTGTGTTGCTTCCCAATCATCTAGCATGCTACATACTACTTCAACAGGGCCATCTATAAAGGCTTGCTCTTCAATAGTAAGTTTAGGCACAGGGTATTGGTGTAGCTTTTTCCAATCAGGGTTACCGCAAAATAAATCAGCTTCCCACCAAGTTGTACCCGCATCGATGGCTGACTTTTCAGTGTCAGACATGCTCGGTGTTACTTTTTTGAATACCGTAAAGATAGGTTTGATGATGTATTGCTGGCGAATACCAGTAACTGAAAGAGGCACTGCGATGATCAAAAAGATCAACCAGCTAATTAAACCAAAAGCACCTGCGAAGGTACCGATTAATAATGTTGCAGAAGAAACACCAAGTGCTGTGTTCCAACTCGCTCTGTGGTAAATCGCAGTGCACAGCAGCACGATTAAACCGAGTGTAAATATGAGTGTCATTTTAATTCCTTAATAGAGGTCAGACCACCTCATTTAGAGTAGCGCTAGTCAGCTTAAGTTTCAAGTAAATTAGCGTGTAAAATTATAGTAAAAAGTCAGAAGTTTTGCTTTACAAAATACCTTTTAAGGGTACGGATAGTGCTTTTTGCCATACACATTATGTTTTTTATTAACTCAGAGCGTTAAAAATTTATAATTCAGGTAGCCATAATGATTTTTTTAAGTAAATATGCAACTAATTTAGAAAATTTTTTTTGTAAAGTGTACTGCTATTCATCCGTACTTTTTAAGGGCTTTTTTATAAATGTGTGAATTACTTGGTATGTCTGCCAATGTGCCTACTGATATATGTTTCAGTTTTGCAGGGCTATTAGAGCGTGGTGGTAATACGGGGCCACACAAAGATGGATGGGGCATTACGTTTTATGAGGGAAAAGGGTGTCGAACTTTTAAAGACCCAGAACCAAGCTACCAATCAGAAATTGCTAAGCTTGTTAAAGCCTATCCTATAAAAAGTGTGTCGGTTATTAGCCATATACGTCAAGGTAATCGCGGGCGAGTATGCCTTGAAAATACCCACCCGTTTACGCGTGAGCTGTGGGGGCGAGAAATAACCTATGCACACAATGGGCAGCTTTCAAACTATCACGATTTAAAACCCGAATATTATCGTCCAGTGGGTAATACTGACAGTGAACTCGCTTTTTGTTGGTTGCTTGATAAAATTCGTGAAAAATACCCTAAACGACCTTCTAATATGGCGTCTGTTTTTAGATACGCTGCCAAGCTTTCTCACACGCTGCGTGAAAAGGGCGTATTTAATATGTTGTTGACCGATGGCGTATTTGTTTTAGCGTACTGCACAAATAACTTACATTACATAACGCGCCGTGCGCCTTTTGGTAAAGCTACATTAATTGATGCCGATATGGTTGTTGATTTTCAAAAAGAGACAACCCCAAACGATGTGGTAACTGTCATTGCAACAAGGCCGCTTACTAACGATGAGCGTTGGCAAAAAATGGAGCCAGGAGAGTTTTCGTTATTTAAAATGGGTGAGCTTATATAGTTCACCCATTTTGCAAATAAATCGTTAGCTAGTTCGCTTGAAGGTTTTTAGTGTGCTCAGCTGTTGCGGTTGGGGCGGTCACAGTAAACGAGTTCATTTGAACTTCAAACTGCTCAGTCCCTTTTTCACCTTTCCACATGCGCACAAGCATGTAATCCATTTCAGGTGCAAACCAAGCGAGGGCTTGTCGCTTGTCGGTATCGTATAAACGTTTTACTTTAATTGCCTCTATGTTACCTATAGGCAAAGAAATCATCTCTGTGCCTACCACTTCAAAGTTATAATCCCGACGGTTACCTTTTTTATCAACAAGCGGAAACGAGAAGTTGGTTTCGCCTTTTTTTAACCCTTCACGAACCTGAACTTGATACGAAATGGCATCTTGAAAATCATCAGTCCACTCGCATTTTAGCGGGTACTCACTGTTACTGCTGGTAACAATTTCATTCTCTTTGTCAAAATCAATTTTATAGTTTTTATCAGGACCTGTTCCTTTACGTACCATTGAATAATGATCAGGAGAAACCTTACCGTCTTTAAACGTAAATTGAGAGGTTTCTTTACGCGAGTCAGAAAAAATCATCCACTCAATGTCACTGTGGTAGGTTAATTCATAATTTTCATCATCAAGCTTTTTAAGAGAACGAACTGCCGTTCCGTGATTGCTGCCTTTACGCAAAATATCATACTTGGCTTCGTATTGAGTCAATTCGCCTGCAATAAGGCTTGTTGGAAGTAAAGCGCCCGCACATAGCATTAGGGCGCTTATTTTTTTATTGTGGGTAGTGCGCGCCGTGTGCAGGAAGTTGTTTTTTGTCAAGAACCGCATAATCTTCTTCCATAGTAAGTCTTTGTTCACTGAACCATTTGACCACCAAAGGATAAATTATATGCTCTTGTTCGTGCACGCGTTTTGCTAATGTGTCTGCTGTATCATCCTTGAGTACAGGTATTTGCGCTTGAAGAATGACCGGACCACCGTCTAATTCTTCAGTTACAAAGTGAACACTTACGCCATGAACATCGTCTTTTGCATCAATTGCTCTTTGGTGGGTATTCAGCCCCTGGTACTTAGGCAACAAAGATGGATGAATGTTCAACATTTTTCCAATATATTTTTGCACTAAGCTAGGTGTAAGAATACGCATAAACCCAGCTAATACAACTAGATTTGGTTCAAAAGAGTCAATAACGTTCATTAACTGCGCGTCGTAGGCCTCGCGCGAGTCAAAATCTTTATGACTGAGTACTTGCGTTGCAATGCCTGCATTTTTAGCACGTTCTAGGCCATATGCGTCTGCTTTATTGCTAATAACAGCCGCAATATGTCCGTTTATCTCGCCACGTTCACAGGCATCAATGATGGCTTGTAAATTAGAGCCACTGCCTGAAATTAAAACTACTAGACGAGTAGATGCCATTACTTAGCACCACCTACGATGTCTACTTGCTCTTCGCCTGGTGCCGCATCTTGGATTTCGCCAAGGTGCCAAGCGTTTTCACCTAAATCTTTAAGCATAGTTAAGCTTTGCTCAAGTTTATCGGCAGGAACAACCAAAACCATGCCTACACCACAGTTAAATGTGCGGTACATCTCATGCGTAGTAATGTTACCGTTTTCTTGTAACCAGTTAAAAACACTTGGCCACTTCCAGCTATCGCCTTTAACCACAGCTTTAGCTGATGCAGGTAATACGCGTGGAATATTTTCCCAAAAGCCACCGCCAGTAATGTGCGAAAGGGCATGCACGTCAACGTGCTTAAATAACTCAAGTAAAGGTTTAACGTAAATACGTGTAGGCTCTAATAAATGCTCGCCTAATGTTTTACCATCAATTACTTGATTGGTGTCGGCGTTAGATACCTCAAGTACTTTACGAATTAAAGAAAAACCATTTGAGTGTGGGCCACTAGAGGCAAGGGCAATAAGCTGATCGCCTGCAGCTACTTTAGTACCATCAATGATTTTTGATTTTTCAACCACACCGGTACAAAAGCCTGCCATGTCGTAGTCTTCACCATCATACATACCTGGCATTTCTGCTGTTTCGCCACCAATTAGGGCACAACCTGAAATTTCACACCCTTTACCAATACCTGTTACTACGTCGGCTGCTGTGTCTATGTCTAGTTTACCCGTTGCGTAGTAATCTAGAAAAAACAGGGGTTCAGCACCTTGAACAATTAAATCGTTTACACACATAGCTACTAGGTCAATACCTACGGTATCGTGCTTTTTAAGGTCAATTGCCATACGCAATTTAGTACCCACGCCATCAGTACCCGCTACTAATACAGGTTGTTTATAACCTTCAGGAATTTCGCAAAGTGCGCCAAAACCACCAATTCCGCCCATCACTTCAGGACGACGGGTTTTTTTAACTACGCCTTTAATACGCTCAACAAGTGCATTACCAGCGTCGATATCTACGCCCGCGTCTTTATAGCTAAGAGACTGTTTTTGTTCGCTCACAGGTTTTCCTCAAAATAGTTGTTTTGGGTTGCTTAGAAACGCGCGTATTTTACAACAATTGCATCTGCGCGGCTAGCGTAAATATAGGTTTGAAATAATTAACAAGGACACTTGTCCGCTGTTTGTTGTTTAAATAAACTAAAAAAACGCCCGTTGGCGCTTTTTTAGTATTAAAAGCGTTAAATTAACCGCTATGCTTTGGCGGTTAGTATCGCTCTAAGTGGAGCAGGGTAGCCTTCAATGGTTTTACTGGTGTCGGTTGGGTCTAAAAAATCAACTAACGATTCGTTTTCCATCCAATCGGTTTTGCGTTGTTCATCAAGCGTGGTCATTGCGCAATCTTTTATTTGCACATCTTTAAAGCCAACGCGCTCCATCCACAGTTTTAATGCAGCAGTACTTGGAATAAACCACACATTGCGCATTTTTGCGTAGCGGTCGGTAGGCACGAGTACTGTATTTTCGTCGCCTTCAATAACTAAGGTTTCAAGCACTAACTCGCCGCCCGGGCGAAGCTGCGCTTTTAACTGCGCTAAAAAATCAATTGGTGAACGACGATGATAAAGCACCCCCATTGAAAATACCGTATCAAAGGCTTTAAGCTCTGGAAGGGCTTCTACACCTAATGGTAATAAATGCACGTTTTCGTCGGGGTTGAAGTGTTTAATTGCCTGAAACTGGCACAAAAATAAGTCAGAAGGATCAATACCCACTACAAACTCGGCGCCTTCTCCGCGCATGCGCCATAAATGATAGCCAGAGCCACAACCAATATCTAACACTGTACGGCCTTTTAATGGCTCAATATGTGGAAGGAGGCGATCCCATTTCCAATCACTGCGCCATTCGGTGTTTATTTCAATACCGTGCACACTGAATGGGCCTTTTCGCCAAGGCATCATGCGCTTTAATAAGTGTGTAGTTTGCTTTTGTTGGCCTTCACTCATTTCCCCTTTTGCGCCAATTTCTACTTTAGTGGCTATATCAACGTGAGTTGTGTTTATTTCAGGCAAATTTTTAAGCACTTTTTGCCATTGTGGTAAATCACCATGGCTTGCCTCTAACTGCCAATGTTTTAATTGGGCAGGTAGCGTTTCTAGCCAGTGGCTAAGTGGGCTTTGTGCAATTGCAGCGTAAAATTGGTTAAACCATTGAGACATAAATTACTCTTTTTATTTAATTGCTACCATTGAGCAAAAATTAAAACATTGATACCACACTTGTGTTTGGCTAAAGCCAATATCACTTAACCTATTAATATGTGTGCTGAGTGTATCGGGGCGCATAACGTTTTCTATTGCTGTGCGCTTTTGGCTTATTTCAAGCTCAGAGTAGCCATTATGACGCTTAAAATCATGATGCAAATCGATCAGTAAATTATCGCACTGCTCGTTTTCGGCTTTAATTTTTTCACTAAGTAGTAATACACCACCGGGCTTTAAGTTAGCGTAAATTTTTTCAAGCACAGCTTGGCGCTGTGCATGGGGTATAAACTGCAGTGTAAAGTTCATTGCTACAACCGATGCGTTTTGAATTTCAAGCTCGTTAATATCGCCAAGGGTAACAGTAACCGGCACGTCCGATTTAAACCCTTGTAAATGCATTTTACAACGCTCAACCATGGCTTGTGAGTTATCTACTGCAATAATGTTGCAATTATCGGTGCGAATATTACGGCGCATGCTCAGCGTAACCGCGCCCAATGAGCAGCCTAGGTCATACAAGTTAGAATTACTTTGAGCGTATTGGCCCGCTAATTTACCCATAGTGCTTACAATGGTGGCATAACCAGGCACTGATCGCTGAATCATATCAGGGAATACTTCAACCACATTTTGGTCAAAGCTGAAATCTTTTACTTGTTGCTCAGAGGCGTAAATACTGTCTTTTATGGTCACGAAGGCAGTCTCTTTAAAAATAATAAGGTTATTTTAACATTTTATGCTGGATAGTCAGTGATAAATTCAGTAGGTTGGCTAGAATTATGAATAATAAGTACAAAAGAGAACGTTAAATGAGCAAAAGTAAAGTTATTAGCACCGACGATATACTAGCAACGCTTTGTCACTCTGTGACAGGGGTACTTTCATCAGCAAGCGGTAACGAAATAAGTTACTCGGCCATGGTTCAAAAAATAACACGCACCTGCATGCGACCAGACATTGGTTGCTTTGTATTGTTTGATGGCGGCTTTACAGGGCTTGTTGTAACCAACTTTACATCGCAGGCTGCAATGGAAATCTACGGCGACTACATGCGCAACATGGGTATGCCAGAAGAAGAAATTGCACATAGTCACTTGTCAGACGATGTTTCAAACGTAATGGGCGAGTTAATGAACCAAATAGTAGGTGACTTTACTTCTAAGGTTCGCGAGCAATTACATACCTCTATTACGCAAAATCAGCCAAAAATGATGGCGATCAATAAACAAGTGCAAATTTCGGTAGATACCACAATGGATCGCCCACAAGCACGACGTGTTACTTTTACTACACGTAATCAAAATATTTTTTACCTAGAACTGGCAATGGATAAAACAGAGTTTATTAAACTACACGATTTTGACATTATTGAAGCCATTGACCCTGACGACATTATTGAAAACGAAGCAAAGCAAAAAGCTGAAAAAGCGCAGGCTAAAAAAGAGCCCGTGCAAGATGATGCCGATGACGACTTTATGGCTGAGTTAGGGCTTTAACACCCAAAGTTGTCAGTTTAAAGCTTTCAGAATTGAAAAAGTATTAATAATAAAAGCGCGATTTAGTTCGCGTTTTTATTGTGTTGGGAATAAACAGCTAATTATGAAAGTCACATTTATCTCTAAAACGGTATTTGGTGCTGTTGGTAACCAGCTCTTTTGTATTAGCTGCTCTTTCCAGCAAGTCATTGAAATACTTTTCGTTCGAGACTTTATTTCTTGGTGAAACAATATAATTCCCCTGTAATTCTAAAAGAAACTTTATTGAGCTTTCTAGAGTGATTGATTTTTCAGCATTTTCGATATAGTTTTTATATATATTTTCAACTTCCTCTAACTGCTTTTTTGACGCCTCAAGCATTCTCTTTTGTTGAGCTAAATATTCAGAACCGAAGTTCGGATAATAGGTTTTTAGTTTCATGTACAGTATATTATGCTGGTTATATATTTCAGTGAGGTTGTCCATTGATTCTGAAAACAGAGATTTAATATTCATTTTTTCCTCTACTAACTTTATCCTTTCCTCATGTGCTCTAGATGCTTTTGCATTGGAGAGCATTTTAAAGCTTAGATAGACAGCAAAGACACTGATGATTAAAAAAAGTAATGGTTGTATTTTAATCATAAACTCTAGAAAAAGGCCTAAATCTCTTAAAATCATTTTTAATCCCTTAAATTGTTAAGTAAAGCAAGCAGATCACTTACTTTTATGGATAAACTTGTTTATATTTTCGCTGACCGCTGACCGCTGACCGCTGACCGCTGACCGCTGACCGCTGCTCAATACGGATTCTCTCCCATCGCCACCACTACACAAAAAATGCGTAAATCTAACTCTAGCTGGTGGTATTGTGGCTCCATGTGGCAACACAGCTTATAAAAGCTTTTGTTGTGGTCTTTTTCTTTAAAATGGGCGAGTTCGTGCACAACCAACGCTTTTAATAATGGCTCGGGGGCGCGCAGTAAATCGCTATTTATGGCTAAATCGTGTTTACGGGTTTTACCTTGCATACGGTAGGTGTGTGTACCCAATGCGTTTGTTACCATGTCGCCTTGTTTTTTAAACGCCGCGCGACCAAACGGTGGCGCATTTTTTAAATACTGTTTTTTTAAATCAGTGGCGTAGCTGTAAAGTAACTTATCGCTGGTAATAGTATGTGCATCTGGGTATTTTTTAAGTAAGTAGTCACATACCTTATTGTTACTAATAAGACTTAATACTTGCTCAACAATATTTGCAGGGTAGCCTGTAAAGTAACGGGCGTATTCACTCATTTTTATGTCTCTATATTTTTGTTTTAATTTTTAAAACAGGGCGTGCTGCTGCGCTTCTTTTTCGCCGCTGAACGGGTTGAGTACAAGGTGATTATACCCAAGGTCTTTACAAAATTGACGTGCAAGTAGTGGCGACTCACGATTATCGGCAGTATGAAAAAACACATAAGGGGATTTACCCTCATCAAGCCATTGTTTTACTTTACTCAGCCACGGTTTATAAAAGGCTTGATAGTCGTTTTGTAAATCAGCGATTACAAATCGGGCCATAGGTTGCGAGCCAGTAGCAATAGCGTGTACAGGTAAGTGAGGCTTTTTTTGTTGGGCGTCTATTAGCGCTTCGGTGGTTGGCTTTACTGCAAAAAGCGCCCGTGTATCCATTGAAATACGATTTATGTTATTTGCTATTAATAGTTGATTGAGTGCTACTTCGGCTTCACCCTTTTTGAAAAATTCAATATGACGAACCTCTACACCGTAAGTAAGCTCTTTGGGGAGCAAGCTAATAAATTGCGCCAGTTTGGGTAAATCGTTCGGGCCAAATGCTTTGGGTAGTTGCAGCATTATTTGCCCTGTTTTTTCAAGTAAAGGGGCAAATAATGTAAGCCAGTCGGTAAGCTCTGTTTGTACGTTGCTAAGCGCTAGCTCATGGCTAAAACGGCGATGAAATTTAAAGGTAAACTTAAAATTGTCAGGTACGCTTTGTGCCCAGCGCAAAACAGTACTAGGTGATGGGTCGGCGTAAAAGCTGGTGTTACCTTCTACCGAATTAAAATGCTGTGCGTATTGGCTTAGCATGTCGGCGTTTTTACATTGGCTTGAAAATAAATTGCCTTTCCATGCACTGCTAGACCACTGAGGGCATCCAATATATAACATAAGAAATAGCTGATAAATTACATCGTGGCGCCAGTGTAGCAAATACCAACAGCGCCTGCTTTAAATTAACACCAACACACCAAACACGCCTAGCATCTTCAACCTACTTGGGTATAATGCAGGGCTTAATTTGAATATTTTTAGATTGCTTACGGCTTTATTTGAAGTGTGGTAGCTCTTTTTTAAATTATGCGCCTATAAAAACAAATAATTTTTACCGTTGAAGCCTTTTATCTGACAGGAAAACTATGCGCTCTATATACTGCGGACAGCTAAATAAAACTCACGTAGATCAAGAAGTTGAACTATGTGGCTGGATCAACAAACGACGTGACCTTGGTGGACTTATCTTTGTCGATTTACGCGATAGAGAAGGTTTAGTACAAGTTGTATTCGATCCAGAAGTTGAAGGACTCATGGATACAGCGAACAAGCTTCGCCAAGAATTTTGTGTTCAGTTAAAAGGGGTTGTACGTGCTCGCCCAGAAAGCCAAGTAAATAAAGATATGGCAACAGGCGAAGTGGAAATTTTAGGCACCGAGCTTACAATTATCAATCGCTCAGAGCCATTGCCGCTTGATTTTAACCAAACAAACTCTGAAGAGCGCCGCTTAAAGTACCGCTACTTAGACCTTCGTCGCTTAGAAATGAGCGACCGCATTAAATTACGTGCTAAAGCAAGCAGCTTTGTTCGTCGCTTTTTAGATGAAAACGGCTTTTTAGACATCGAAACACCGGTACTTACAAAAGCAACGCCAGAAGGTGCTCGCGATTACTTAGTACCAAGCCGTGTGCATAAAGGCAGCTTTTACGCATTACCGCAATCGCCGCAATTATTTAAACAATTGTTGATGATGTCAGGCTTTGATCGTTACTACCAAATTGTTAAATGTTTCCGTGATGAAGATTTACGTGCCGATCGCCAACCTGAATTTACTCAAATAGATTTAGAAACCTCGTTCATGAGCTCGGATCAAGTACGTGGTATGACGGAAAAAATGATTCGTGAAATGTGGCAATCGTTACTTAACGTTGACTTAGGCGACTTCCCGATTATGCCTTATTCTGAGGCGATGAGCTTATATGGTTCTGATAAGCCAGACTTACGTAACCCAATGAAATTAGTAGACGTTGCTGATTTAGTGAAAGATGTTGAGTTTAAAGTATTCTCAGGCCCTGCAAACGACGAAAAAGGCCGTGTTGCTGTATTAACAGTACCGGGTGGCGCTAAGCTTTCGCGTAAGCAACTTGATGATTACACTAAGTTTATTGGTATTTACGGTGCTAAAGGCTTAGCATGGATGAAAGTAAACGACCGTGATGCAGGCGCTGAAGGCGTGCAATCGCCAATCGCTAAATTCTTAAACGAAGATGTGATCACACAGTTACTTGAGCGTACTAATGCACAAACTGGCGATATCATTTTATTCGGTGCAGATAAGCGCAACACAGTAAATGAAGCCATGGGTGCACTACGCCTTAAAATTGGTGTAGATTTAGAAATCACTAATCTTAACAGTTGGGCACCACTTTGGGTTGTAGACTTCCCAATGTTTGAAGAAGACGACGAGGGCACATTACACGCTGTGCACCATCCGTTCACCGCACCAAAAGATATTAGCGCAAGTGAGCTTGAAGCAAACCCTGCAGCGGCTATTTCAGATGCCTACGATATGGTATTAAACGGCTACGAAGTGGGCGGTGGCTCGGTACGTATACATAATGCAGATATGCAAGAAGCAGCATTTAGAATTTTAGGAATTGATGCACAAGAGCAACAAGACAAATTTGGCTTTTTACTTGATGCCCTTAAATACGGTACACCGCCACATGCAGGTTTAGCATTTGGTCTAGACCGTTTAGTTATGCTTTTATGCGGAACAGATAACATTCGTGACGTTATTGCTTTCCCTAAAACTACACAAGCATCTTGTTTATTAACCGACGCGCCAAGTAAAGCGAACAATGATTCGTTAACTGAGCTTGCAATAAGTGTGGTAGAAAAATCAGCCGCTAGCGAAGAGTAATTTGAGCTGAGTTTACAGCATTGAATTTAAAACCCTTAAGTTGTTTGCTTAAGGGTTTTTTTGTGGTTAAATTTAGCGCAGATTATAATTTAACCACTATGAAAAGGAATTCCCATGTCAATTAATCTCACTTTATTTGGCGAGTTTTTAACATTTTTCATCTTATTTTGTATTCCTATTTTTGCGCTTATTAGCTACAAAATTGGCAAGCGAAAAAGCACCAGCCCAGGTGTTTTAGCTTTTGTAGGCGGGTGCTTAGCATTATTTCCATTATTTGGGCTTATTTATATTGCAGTGCTTGCGCTAAGAAAAGATTTGCCAGAGAGAGGCGACTACAGCCATTGATAATTGTGAAGAGGAAAGCGTTAAGTAAAAAGTTTAACTAAAACATTAGAAGCAAAGACGATGCCTAAGCTTCTAAACGTTACATGCGTTGTTTAATTATCGGCTAGGACCATTTTTATTGCGTGCACTGGCTAGTTGCCTAGCAATTGCTAGTAACGCCGGCGAAATATCGTCAGCGCCATTTTTAATTAAAGCAGTAACATCACCAGATGAAAACAGCCCATCACGCGGTGATTTAATTCCTAATTCACGAACAAAGTCCTTTGTTTTACCTGTACTGCCGGTTTCAATAAACTTAAATATAATCCGTTCATTGTTGTTTTTAGCGGGTGTTTTTAATGTGCTAATTTCATCATTAATTAAGGCTAACTTTTCTTCTAGAATTTCAATGCGCTGTTCAATGGTGCTGTATGATTTCATGTATCGGATCTTTTACTGAGTATATTGGAACAATTGCCTCTATTATCGCACAATTTTGTGTTTGCGGCTGTTAGTCTTTTTCAACATTTTTTAATCTGCAATTTAAATGTAAATAAATTTGGTATAACCACACAGACTACTATTACTTTTAAGGCTGTCATTAATAGTATAAAACGCCTAAACTAACCCGCATTAATTATAATAAACAATACGTTAAGTAATATGCATAAAACACTTTTTTACCTCACACTTCTTTTCACAAGTGTAAGCTCCTATGCCAGCGAAACATATATTACAGACATTAGCCGTGATCGTGAGATCCCAATTAGCATTTCGTTGCCAACAAATAACGTTAAATGCAGCAAACAAAATAAATGCCCAGTTGCCTTTATTAATGCAGGGTATGGTATGGCTCACAATAGCTATACTTTTGCCAGTGATGAATTTAACAAACAAGGCTATTTAGCCATTGCAGTGGGCCATGAATTAAAAACAGATCCTATGTTAAATGTGCATCCACCTTATATGGCAACTCGCATGGAGAACTGGCACCGCGGTGTGGTCACCCTTAAATTTTTAGTTAATGAATTAGCAGCCAAATACACAGAGTATGATTTTTCAAAGCTCACTTTATTTGGTCATTCTAATGGTGGAGATATTTCAGCCTTGTATGCTGCAATGTATCCTGATGAAGTCAGTGACTTAATTACGCTTGATCATCGCCGCATGTTACTGCCTCGTAATAAAGATATTCGTGTACTTACCCTTAGAGGTAGTGATTACCCGGCAGATGCCGGTGTGCTCTTAAGCGAAAAAGAGCTGAGTGAGTTTCCGGTTACTCAATTACGTATAGAAAAATCGCGCCATAACGATATGTATGATGGTGGTCCTGACTGGTTGGTTGATAGAATGAGTAAAGAAGTTGCTAAGTTTATAAATTAGCAGGTTAACGCGCCGTTTTAGCAGCGCGTAATGGTAAGTTTTCCTTATGCGTAATTTACGTAGCGGTTTGCCCAATGTGCAATAATTGTTGCTGCGTAATCGGCATCGTTTTTATTTGTCAGTAAATGATCGGCGTTATCTAGACTTATAAAGCTTTTTGGGTGCTTAGCGGATGCGTAAATTTTTTCAGCTTCAGTAATGTTTACGGTTGTATCAACCGGTGAGTGCATGACTAATAAAGCGCGTTTAAGTTTACTTATGTGGCTTTTATCGTATTTAGCTATATCGTCGATAAATTGCTTTTTAATGGTAAATTCACGCCCAGCTAAACTCACTTTTGCTTCGCCAGCTGCGTTTATTTCATCTAAATGGGCTTCAAAATTATGTGCTACATGTTGTGCATCTGACGGTGCGCCAATGGTTGTAATAGCTGTCACCTCAGGAATATATTGTGCAGCAGCAAGCACTGCGGCACCCCCTAAACTGTGACCAATGAGTAATTGCGGTGCTTTAAAGTGCGCTCGTAAATGATCAGCAGCAGATACTAAGTCTTGAATGTTTGATGAAAAGTTACTGTTTGCAAAGTCGCCATCGCTGTTGCCTAGGCCGGTAAAATCGAAACGAAGTACAGCGATTCCTTGCTGTGTTAAAGCACGACTAATACGTGTTGCTGCTGCAATGTCTTTACCGCAGGTAAAACAATGGGCAAAGAGGGCATAAAATTTTACTTCATCATCGGGGAGTTCAAGTTGTCCGGCAAGTTCTAAATTACCACTTTTAAAAGATACTTTTTGTCGCATGGGTCGCCTTTTTGAACAAATAAAATACGTTGTAATACTAGACCATACATATGCATCAATGTGTGCAAATTCAATCATTTTTATTTATTGATCTTGATCAATACACCCTTTGATGGGGGCGCTTTGCGGACATATGTCCTTATGTTTTTGGGGCTGTTTGTCTATCCTCGCATGGCGCTATAATGAAGTCCTTGCTACTTTATATACATAAAAGTACTTGAAGTACCTAACTTCAAATAACCTATTCACTGGAACGTACAATGCAATTACCTACTGTTGATTATAAAGCTCCCGATGCGGCTGCACAATTTGTTGAATCGTTAAGAAATACTGGATTTGGTGTTTTAAAAAACCACCCAATTCCACAGTCTTTAGTTGAGTCTATTTACAAAAACTGGCAAGACTTTTTTAACTCAGAGCAAAAGCACGACTTTTTATACTCTAAAGAAACACAAGACGGTTACTTTCCGCCTTCAGTGTCTGAAGTAGCTAAAGGCTTTACCGTTAAAGACATAAAAGAGTACTTTCATGTTTATCCAAAAGGGCGTGTACCTGCTGAGCTTGAAGCTGATGTACGTGAGTACTACCGCTTAGCAAACGAGTTTGCTGCAACACTTTTAAGCTGGGTTCAAGCTGAGGCGCCTGCCGATGTGCGTGCTAAGTTTTCGATTGATCTAAAAGACATGATTGCAGACTCTGATCAAACATTGCTACGTATTCTACATTACCCACCAATGACTGGTGATGAAGAGCCAGGCGCAATTCGCGCAGCTGCACATGGCGACATCAACTTACTAACTGTATTACCAGCGTCAAACGAGCCGGGCTTACAAGTTCAAAAGACAGACGGCGGTTGGTTAGATGTACCATGTGATTTTGGTAGCTTAATTATTAACATTGGCGATATGCTGCAAGAAGCATCTGGCGGCTATTTCCCGTCTACTATTCACCGAGTTATTAATCCAACAGGCAAAGCGTCTACTAAGTCGCGTATTTCATTACCGCTGTTTTTACACCCGCGCCCAGATGTTGTACTTTCAGAGCGTT
Organism: Pseudoalteromonas sp. S554; assembly: GCF_005930865.1. Taxonomy (NCBI): domain Bacteria; kingdom Pseudomonadati; phylum Pseudomonadota; class Gammaproteobacteria; order Alteromonadales; family Pseudoalteromonadaceae; genus Pseudoalteromonas; species Pseudoalteromonas sp. S554. The sequence goes on from NZ_PNDV01000093.1 coordinate 18,720, forward strand.
ACACCGCAGATAGCTACTTGCAAGAACGTTTACGCGAGCTAGGTGTTAAGTAATACCTGAGCTTAATTAAGCCTTACTTCTAGGTTTTTAAGCATTAACAAAAAACGGCTTTTAGCCGTTTTTTGCGTTTTAAGCTTAGTAATATATGGCTTCAATTGAGTGCAAAGTAAATAATGGCATGCATTCTAGCCCACGACAGGTATAATGCGCGCAACTGGCCGTTTTGGCCTTATTTAAAAGAGAGTTTATATGAGTTTTGAAGGTCTAGGTTTATCACAGTCTTTAGTTAATGCGGTTTTAGAAAAGGGCTATGAAACGCCAACGCCAATTCAGGCTCAAGCAATTCCTGCAATTATAGAGCGTCGCGATGTAATGGCGGCAGCACAAACTGGCACAGGTAAAACAGCGGGTTTTACGCTTCCACTTATCGAACGTTTATCTACGGGTCCAAAAGCGAAAAGTAACCATGTACGTGCGCTTATTTTAGCGCCTACACGTGAACTTGCACTTCAGGTAAGCGAAAACGTTGAAGAGTACGCTAAGCATTCAAACGTGAGTTCGTTTGTTGTGTATGGTGGGGTTAAAATTAACCCGCAAATGCAGCGCCTTCGTAAAGGTGTCGATATTTTAGTGGCAACACCTGGGCGTTTAATTGATTTACATAATCAAAATGCCGTTAAGTTTGATAGCGTAGAAGTGCTCGTTTTAGATGAAGCCGACCGCATGCTCGACATGGGGTTTATTCACGACATTAAACGCCTTATTGCTAAAATGCCTGCTAAGCGCCAAAACCTCATGTTTTCGGCTACGTTTTCAGATGATATTCGAGCGTTAGCTAAAGGATTAATAAACGATCCGGTTGAAATTTCAGTCGCTGCAAAAAACACCACAGCTAAAAGTGTAACGCAAAGCGTTTACGCGGTAGATAAAGGCCGTAAAACAGCTTTACTAAGTCATTTAATTCGTAGTAACGATTGGCAGCAAGTTTTAGTATTTAGCCGCACTAAACACGGTGCAAACCGATTGGTTAAACAACTTGAGCGCGACGATATCGTAGGCGCAGCTATTCATGGTAATAAATCGCAAGGCGCACGTGTAAAAGCGTTAGATGGTTTTAAAAGTGGCGAAGTACGTGTACTTGTAGCCACTGATATTGTGGCACGTGGCCTTGATATTGTTGAGCTTCCGCATGTTGTTAACTACGACTTACCAAATGTGTATGAAGATTATGTTCACCGTATTGGCCGAACAGGACGTGCGGGTGCATCGGGCCATGCAATTTCGTTTGTTACAATTGATGATGCAGTCGATTTATACGGTATTGAACGCTTTATTGGTGAGCTTATTCCTCGTGCTGAAGAAGAGGGCTTTGAACCAGTAAACCCAGTAGCAGAACGCGCATTAGACGCACGCCCATTACCTGCTAAAAAGCCAAAGAAAAAGCAACCTTTTAACAAGCCTAAATCTGATAGCAGTAAGCCAAATAGTAAAAAGCCAAATAATGGCGGCAACGGTACTGGCCCTCGTCGCGGTGGCTCTAAAAAGCCTGCTGCTAAAAAAGATGATAACGCACAAAATCCCTGGGCAAAGCGTCAGTCGGTAGGCGGAAACGGTCAGCGCCGTCGCCGTCCAAATAATAATGACTAATTAGGTTTAGTTAGTTTTAATAAAAACGCGCTTACTTTAAACGGTAGCGCGTTTTTTAATGTATTAAATACCTTACTATTAAACCTACAAACAAAGTTACACTTACGCTAAGTAGTGTGCCTAACATTACGTATTCGGTGAGCTTTTTATCTTTACTGGCGCTTAAATCGCCAAACCTAAAGACCGACTTAGCCGCTAATAAAAATCCAACCCCCGCAAATTGATCGAGTAAAATAAAGCTCAGCATTAATACGCGCTCCAACATGCCAATACTTTGCCCTGCAAGTACTAAGCTGCCTTTACTGCTAAAGTTACCCGTTAAACGCTCTAGCATCATTCTAATAAATACTGCACTTGGGCTTAAAATAATTAAATAACCGCACACAACCCACAGCACATTTGGGTTAGTGACAAGTGAATATAGGGTATCTAAAAAGTGTGTATTATCGCTCAGCCATACGCTTAAGTAGATTATTACGGCTATGTGGGCAAGTTGATCCAATAAAAAGGGCACGACACCTTTGCTTGAGTAAGATTTGGCTATATCAATTGCGTAATGACTAAGCATAATAACGGCGGTTGCTATTACAACACTGCTAATTTGTTGCCAGCCATAAGTGTATTCCCAAGCGCTAATAATTATTGCGCTAGTGACCCCATGGACCAATACATGAAAATACAGTTTAGTTGCTTTGAAGTGGCGGGAGTTTCTGTCGTTAACCCAGCTCATAGGTTGCCAGTAAAAATCAGCCAATAAATGGCCAATAATTAGGGCTACGAGTAAAAGCGAAAAAGCCATTAGCTTCTCCCTTGATTTATATTTTTTATGATGTTGCTCGCATGCTCTAAAAACCGTTCGATAAGTTGGTAATGGGCTAAATTAAGTAGCTTAGTTACGTTTTCTCTGCTGGTTTTAAGATCTTTTGCTAAAGCTGCATGGCTATTATCTGTACTGGTTAAATAGGCGTACAAAGCATTGGCTTGTTTTTGTGTTATTTTAGTAAGGAGTACATCAGCAAAGGCTAAATTGAGGTTTAAACTTTCATGGATGTTTTGAGGAGGCGTATTAAATAAAAACCGTTGATTGGCTATTTTATCAAGGCCATGACCCGAAAGAGTAAATGCTGAACCTGTAGCTGTTTTTATATCATTGCGCGGGTTATCTATTTCCCCAATAGCCATACTTTGTCTGACTTCGTACCCTGATACCTTCAAATATAAATAAATTAAAACGGCATGCTTAAACAAATACTCAGGGTCATTAATTTGTAATTGAAAAGAATCGCCTCGATAAATATTCCAAAGTGTACTCTCGCCCGATACACAACGTAAACTTTGCTCTAGCTCATAAAGCATGGCATCGTATTGCTGTTTAGGAATAGTTTGCGATTTAATAATATCGCCGCTGATCACACCAATCATAACAATCCAAATTAGTTACTTTTTAAAATGTAACCAAAAATGGTTACATAGCGTTATGTAACTAATTTAGGTTACTTAAAAGCAAATAGCAAGGTACACTGAGTTTAAATTATTTCGCTATAGCTATTATTCTAACTAGGGCATTACATGACTTCATTTAACTCGCAGCAAAACATTAAACCACGTGTAGGCATATTTGTTGACGTACAAAACATTTATTACACGTGTAGAGAAAGCTATAGTAAAAACTTTGATTACAATGCTTTTTGGCGAGTTATTCAGGAGCAGTACGAAATAGATTGTGCATTTGCTTACGCTATTTATCGTGGAGATGAAAAGCAAAATCAGTTTCAAAATATTTTGAGAGCGATTGGGTTTGAAGTAAAACTAAAGCCGTTTATTCAGCGCCGAGATGGCAGTGCTAAAGGCGACTGGGACGTAGGCATAACGATAGATATGTTAGAGCATGGAAAAAATCTCGATAAAGTAATTTTGCTCTCGGGCGACGGTGATTTTGCACTGTTACTTGCTCATTTAAAAAATCAATATAATGTGCCGTGTGATGTTTATGGAGCAGATAAGTTAACCGCTGAAGTACTCAAACAAAGTGCAGAACAGTTTCATTTGATTGATGATAATTTATTACTTTAAAGCTTACAAAAAAGAGGCTAAGTGCCTGCAACATGAGAGTTTTTAATACAGAGCTTATATAGTTTAATATAGGCTTTATTGTTGCTGTAATAAATTGGGTTTGCTCGTCGGTTATGTTAATTTTAAGCGATAACGAGTAATTAAGGATTTACATGCTCAACTACAGTGATATGCCGCTTGATAGATGCTCCAATGTGCGAAAAGACCCAATATGGCTAAAAGGTCAATTGTCGTCGCAAAGCGTGTGGCTTTTGGTAAAAAACAACGAGACATTATTTATTAAAAATACGCCTCAAATAAAGTTTTTACCGTACGAGAAAATTGCACAGCTAAACTTAACCAATGCCCTATTTTTAGGCTTAAAAACCACACAGCAGGGGGTGTTTGCCCTCGATGTATCTACTATTGATGACACAACACTTACCCCCATAATAAGTGGCGCAGAGTTTATGGATATTCGTAAACAGGGCCCACTTGTTGATATAAAAGAGGGGTCTATTGCTGCACTTGCCCGCGGATTGTGTTACTGGCATGCAACGCATCGTTTTTGTGGGCGTTGTGGCAGTAAAAACCACTTAGTTGAAGCAGGACATTCTCGTTTATGTGAAAACGAGCGCTGTAAACACCCTACTTTTCCTCGTACTGACCCTGCGGTAATTATGGTTGTAACTAAAACGTTTGCTGATGGCATTGAGCGATGTTTGCTTGGCCGCCAAGCAATGTGGCCCACGGGAATGTATTCGTCATTAGCCGGCTTTGTAGACCCAGGTGAAACTTTAGAGCAAGCTGTTGCCCGTGAGGTAAAAGAAGAGGCAGGGATTGACGTTGATGACGTAACTTATGTGGCCTCTCAGCCATGGCCATTTCCTTCATCTATCATGCTTGGCTTTTTTGCAAAGGCAACGTCTGAGCAAATTAACGTAGATAAAGATGAGCTTGATGATGCTAGGTGGTTTAGCCGTGAAGATTTGGCAAACTTTGGTAATTGGCATGACGAAGGAGATCATTTAAAACTTCCTCGTACTGATTCTATTTCTCGCTATTTAATTGAACATTGGCGTACTAATCCATAAGGAATAACCATGTCGAGTAACAGTAATAAAAATACTCAGCTTGTGTCATCTGGGCGCAAAAAAGCTTACACCCATGGTGTAGTAAACCCCGTTGTGCAGCGCGCATCAACGGTGGTATTTGATTCGGTTGCAGAACTTAAAGAAGCGGCGAAGAAGCGTGGCGATAAAACCCTTTTTTATGGGCGTCGTGGCACAACCACCCATTTTGCATTACAAGAAGCAATTACCGATTTAGAAGGCGGTGAAGGGTGTGCACTTTATCCGTGCGGGGCTGCTGCAATTAGCCAAGCGCTATTGTCGTTTTTAAAAAGTGGCGACCATATTTTAATGGTTGATAATGCGTATGAGCCTACTCGCGATTTTTGCGATAAAATTTTAGCAGGCCTAGGTATTACCACTACTTATTATCCGCCAACAGTTGGTGCAAGTATAAAAGATTATATTAAGCCAAATACCAAGGTGTTATTTTTAGAATCGCCAGGCTCCATAACGATGGAAATTCAAGACGTCCCTGCCATGGTAAACGTAGCCAAAGAACATAATGTAATGACCATGCTGGATAATACCTATGGAAACGGTCTTCATTACCGTCCGCTAGAACATGGCGTAGATATTAGTATTCAAGCGGCAACAAAGTACATTGTTGGCCATTCAGATGTAATGATGGGGGTTGCAGTGGCTAATAAAAAATATTGGCCAACGCTGCGCGAGCATTCTTACTTACTAGGTCAGTGTACAAGTGCTGACGATGCATACTTAGCATTACGCGGTTTACGCACGATGAGCGTGCGTTTAAATCAGCATGAAAAGGCGGCGATAGAGGTGGCAAAATGGCTTGAACAGCATGAGTTAGTTGATCATATTCGCCATCCAGCCTTTGAAACCTGCCCAGGCCATGCGTTTTTTAAGCGTGACTTTGACGGCAGTAATGGCTTGTTTTCAATTGTTATGAAAACAGGGAATCAAAAAGCGATAGATGCATTTTTAGATAGCCTTCAGCATTTTAAGATGGGTTTTTCGTGGGGTGGCTTTGAAAGTTTAGTTACCGCTAATTTAACCATGAAAGGGTTGCGCTCAACCACCGGGTGGGATCTAGGACCGGTTATTAGATTGCATATTGGCCTTGAAGATATCGATGACTTAATAGCTGATTTAACCCAAGCGCTTGAGGTATACAAGCTGCATTTATAACTATGCGCTAGTTACATTTAAATGGTTTGTTACAAAGCTCACTCTTCGTGGGCTTTTTTTTGCTGGTAATTCAAGGTGTTTACACTTAGGGTAGTTATATTAGGCTTTGAACTAAAGCATGAGCAACGTCATTAAGGATAGTCAATGGCAACACCATTACCAATAAACGTAGGGCGATTAACGCAAATTGCGGGATTTGAGCTTGTACGTATGTTTTTAACTAAACGTGGGCTTATAGCCCTTGCGGCATTTGCGCTCGTTTGGTTAATTATTTTGCGCTACCCGATAGGGCAAGCGGTGAGCATTATTAGCTCCCCAAACTTTGAGCAAATAGCCCGCGATATTTCAGGCTCAATTGGCTTGAGTAAACTTCTTGATTGGCCTGAAGCCGAGTTTGCTATGTATTGGCTAATTGCTTTGTACAGTTTTCCTGTGTTTAGTTTATTTATTTGTAGTGACCAAACAGTGGGTGACAGAGAGCGCGGTACACTTAGGTTTTTATCATTACGTTCAACCCGATTTGAAATTTTGTTTGGCCGGTTTATAGGGCAATTAGCGGTATTAACGTGTTTGGTCGCAATTACTCTTGTAGCCACATTAGCGGTATTAGGGTATCGCGATCCGAGCTTGTTGGTAGGGGGCGTTGGCCGCGTACTGTCGATATTTTCAATTCTTATAGTTACATTTGCACCGTTTGTGGCGTTAATGACTTTAATTAATACTTTTGCACGTTCATCGCGGTTATCAATTGTACTCGCTATTTTATATTTTACAGCGGGTGGAATTGTAGTGGGTTTACTACAGTGGCAAATACCTGCATTAAGCGTGCTTGATTATTTATTCCCGGGTGTACAAATAGAGCAACTCGCCGGTCAAAACCTGCCATTATTAAGTGCCGTGGGAATACCACTTGTACAAACTGCTGTGTTACTGGCAGTGGCTCAACGTATTTTTGCAAGGAGCTCACTATGAATCCATTAATTACAGGGCGTAATTTAAGTAAGTCGTATGGGTCTAAACTTGCGCTTAATAATGTGAACTTTGAAATTGAGCAAGGTGCTCCTGTTGCTCTTGTTGGCCCAAATGGTGCGGGTAAAACAACATTATTTAGTTTGTTATGCGGCTATATAGCGCCCAGCAATGGTGAGCTTGAAATACTTGGTCATAAACCCGGCAGTGCCGCCTTATTTAATAAGGTCAGTGCTTTACCACAAGATGCGCAGCTCGATCCGCGTTTTAATATAGATAAACAACTTGCTTTTTACGCCAAATTACAAGGTATGAGTACCAAGCAAAGCCAAACAGAAGCATTGCGCGTGCTTGATTTAGTTGGGCTGCGTGAAATTGCTAAAAACCGTGCAGGTGATTTATCTCATGGTATGCGCAAACGTGTAACCATAGCGCAGGCTCTTATTGGTTCGCCGCAAATTGTTATGCTAGATGAGGCAACCGCAGGACTTGACCCTATTCATGCCAGAGAAGTACGTGAGTTGGTGTCAACGTTGAGCTCTGAAGCAACCTTTATTTTAAGCTCGCACGATTTAACTGAGCTTGAGCGGTTATGTTCCCAAGTGCTGCATTTAGATAAAGGCGTATTGAGTGAGCATCAAACAAAAGTAAATCAAACCGACAAACACTTTTACACATTAATGCTAAACGAGATGTATGAAAACGTTGAGCAACAGTTACAGTTACTCAATGGTGTAAGCTCTGTTTATATGAGCCAACACAAAGAGTATGTTATTGAATACACACAATCTGAGCAGGCACTTGATATTGCACTATTACAGTTTTGCCACCAACATAATTGGCAATACAGGCAATTGGTTAATGGCCATACATTAGAAAATCAAATTTTTAAACAGGAGAAAGCATAATGGGTTTATTAAGCGGATTAATGGGTAACGCAAGCGAAGTTGATGATTCTGATTTAGAAAAAGTACTCGCTAATACATTAATTGAGGGTGAGCACGTCGAAAAAGCCTATAAAGTTATTCGCGATATGTTCATTTTTACAAACAGGCGCTTAATTTTAATTGATAAGCAAGGTGTAACTGGTTCTAAAATGGAAATGGTGAGTATTGCTTACTCTAAAATTACCAAGTTTAGTAAAGAGAGTGCAGGGCACTTTGATTTGGATGCTGAACTTAAAATTTGGATTGGATCTGACCCAACGCCACTTACAAAAGAGTTTAAAGCAGGCGATAACATTAATGAAGTTTATAGAGTAATTAGCCAACACGCTCTATAATTGTACAACTACTTTAAGTAGTTGTTGACTAAATGTTGCAACTACTTTAATTTTACAGTTTCTTACACCTCCCTACAATTAACTCAACAAATACAATGGTTTAATTAAGTTTTCATTCAGTTTCCCGGCGTTAGCATGTGCCCACTTTAGTAATTTAGCTAAAGCATAAAACGCAATGTACATAGGGAAGTCTTACAATGAAAAAATTAGCAGTTATTATTTCAAGCATTTTATTATCTAGCACTGCGGCTGCTGCAGACAGCTATAACTCAATCAGTAACTTAAGTTACAAAGACAGCGACAATAACGATACCGTTGCTGTAGATTCTATTTATTACCTATCACCTAAAAAAACATTAGGCCCGTACGACCAATTTGAATACATTAATAAACAAAGCAACATTTACGGTGCATACGCTGATGACGACTTTAGCGATACAACGTTAGTTGGTGGTGAGTACTTTATTAATGAATTTGTTATTGGTGCGTCATACACAAACCTTGATGTTGGCAATCATAACGAAGCATATACAATTTCAGGCGGTTACTTTTTTAACCCAGATTTGCTTGCAAAAGTGACGCTAGTTGAAAATAAAGATGGCGAAGACTTCGCTTTATTCGATTTGGCGTATAACCATATGCTTAACAGTACCGATTACATTGGTGTAACTGTTACTGCGGATGATGATTTTGATTACCGCGCCGTTGCTGCTAAATACTTTATTGATTTACAGCAAGGTAACTACTTAACATTTGAAGGTAAATACGAAAGCATTGATGATGCTGAAAACCAATGGGTGGCAGAAACGAATTACTATTTTTCAAAAGCGACCTCTGTATTTGCAAGCTACGATAAACAAGATACCTACAGCTTTGGTGCTCAGCACTTCATTAACAAAAATATTGGCCTTAAAGTAGGTTACGAGAACAATGCCGATGACTCTGATAATGATGCTTACTTTGCAAACATGCGTTTTCAGTTTTAATTAATAACACAATTTAAGTTTTCAGCTTAATTAAAATATAAGCCCGCTCATGCAGCGGGCTTTTGTATTGATAAGGCTTATACGTTTTATTTGTTAGTTGCTTTACCCATATCAAAATTAATAATTACAGACTAGTTTATTCTTTATTACCTAATTTACAGGCTTAGTAGACAGCGTATTTGCAATGATTGTATTTAAACTAAGATGGGTCATACTTAGGTTATTAATTTCTAATGTTAAAGGAATGTAGGCATGTCGGTATTTATCATTTTACTGGTTGTTATGGTGGTTATTTTTGCTGTTAAAGATATCCGCTTAAACCTGATCAGTAGACCCACGTTTAAAATGTTTAAAAAAGTACTTCCACCGCTTTCGCAAACAGAGCGAGAGGCTATGGAAGCAGGCGATGTTTGGTGGGATGGAGAACTATTTAGTGGTAACCCTGATTGGAAAAAATTACACAATTTTCCAAAGCCAGAATTGAGCGAAAAAGAAAACGCATTTATGGCTAATCAGGTTGAGACCCTAATGGCGATGCTAGATGATTACCAAATAGTGCAAAAAGATAAAGATTTGCCAATAGAAGTGTGGGATTACTTAAAAAAAGAAGGTTTTTTTGCATTAATCATTCCTGAAAAGTTTGGTGGGCGAGAGTTTTCGGCGATTGCTAATTCAACCATTGTTTCAAAAATTTCGACTAAGAGTTTAACTGCGGCGGTTACCGTAATGGTGCCAAATAGTTTAGGGCCGGGTGAGCTATTGCTGCATTACGGTACTAAAGAGCAGCAAGATCGCTGGTTACCAACGCTTGCCAATGGTGAAGATGTTCCATGCTTTGCACTTACAGGCCCAGAAGCAGGCTCTGATGCCGGTAGCATTCCAGACTCTGGCGTTGTATGTAAAGGAGAGCACAATGGTGAAGAAGTAATTGGCCTTCGTTTAAACTGGTCAAAACGTTACATTACCCTTGCACCCGTTGCCACCGTGTTAGGCCTTGCTTTTAAAATGTATGACCCCGATGGTTTATTAGGAGACGAAAAAGAGCTTGGTATCACGTGCGCACTTATTCCAACCGATCACCCTGGAGTTAAAACAGGTGAGCGCCATTACCCACTTAATATGGCATTTATGAACGGTACAACTTATGGTGAAGACGTGTTTATTCCGCTTGACTGGATTATTGGTGGACAAGAGTGTGCGGGGCGTGGCTGGCGCATGCTGGTGGAGTGTTTAAGTGCAGGGCGTGGTATTTCGCTGCCGGCTTTAAGTGCTGCAACCGGTCACCTAGCGGCTAAAATGACTTCAGCATATGCCGTAGTTCGCCAACAATTTGGTGTATCTATTGGGCAATTTGAAGGTGTGCAAGAAGCGCTTGCTCGCATTGGTGGCTTAACTTACACACTAGAGTCATGTCGGTTAATGACGGCTGGCGCAATCGATTTAAAACTTAGCCCTTCGGTTGTCACCGCTATTGCCAAATACCATATGACGGAAATGGGTCGTACAGTCATGAATGATGCGATGGATATTCATTCAGGCAAAGGCATTCAGGTGGGGCCAAATAACTATTTGGCACATGGTTATATGGGAATACCGGTGTCTATTACGGTAGAAGGCGCAAATATTTTAACTCGAAATTTAATGATATTTGGCCAAGGTGCGACCCGTTGTCACCCCTTTGTTCTAAAAGAAATGGAGGCCGCTGCACTTGAAGACGACGATGCTGCTCTGAATCAATTTGATGGTTTATTAATGAACCATATATTATTTGCTGTAAGTAATGCCAGCATGGCATTTATACATGGTTTAACACGTAGTTACTTTGCAAAAGCGCCTGTTGGCGGCGAAACAGCAGTTTATTACAAGCACCTAAGCAGAATGAGCAGAGGCTTAGCTATTTGTACCGACGTAGCCATGTTAATGTTAGGTGGTGAGCTCAAACGCAAAGAGATGATATCTGCCCGATTAGGCGACGTATTGAGCCAGTTGTATTTAGCTTCTACTGTTTTAAAACGCTACGAAGACGAAGGTCGTCAACAAGCAGACTTACCTTTTGTTAAATATGCGATAGAAACATCGTTATTTGAAATTGGCCAAGCGTTTGATGGCTTTTTCAAAAATTTCTCAAACCCGATTATTAATTTTGTGCTTAAGCGTATTGTATTTCCAATTGGCAATCATTACGAAAAACCAAGCGATGAAATTGCACAACGTATTTGCGAGCATATGACACAACCAGGTGTGTTTAGAAATCGCTTAACTCATTTGTGTTATGTAGATGAAAACGCAGGTACAGGGGTAATGGAAAATGCATTTTTAGCTATGCACGATATGCAGGCTCAATTCAAAGATTTAAAACAATGGCAGCGCAAGGGTAATATTCCTGCAACGCTCGATATTGAAGGTGCGATTAACTTTGCATTAGACAATGATTTAGTAACGCAAACCGATGCCGATGCTATGCACCATGCCAATAAGCTACGTAAACAAGCAATAGCGGTTGATAACTTTCAGCAAGGCGAGTTGTAGCTAATTATTTGAACTGTAAATAAAAAAGGCCTTACAAGTGTAAGGCCTTTTTTCAATATAATGATTAGCGTGCGTATGGGTCAGCAACTATTTTGTCGATATACCATTTACCTTTTTTACGTAGCATTTTTACGCTACGCATGTCATCTATTTTGTTACCATTTAAATAACCGGTGAAAATAAGATTTATTTTAGCATTGTCACCATACTGTTCGCGTACACTCATATTGGTCATATCGACTTCAATAATAACCTCATCGTACTGCATATTAACTAAGTTACGAGTAAATTGTTTAGCTGTACCGTACGACTTCATGATTCGCGTAAGGTTGGGTGTTGCCATGGTTGTTGCTTTTTGAAGGTCTTGCTGATTGTACAAGGCATCAAAATAGGCTGTTGCAGTGTCTCCGGGTGAATCACCAAGTTTTTTTACATCATCGCTACAGGCAACTAAAAACAAACACAGAATAAGGCTGACTAAATAGGTTATTTTTTTCATGTTAATTTTTGTTAGTTAGTTTTATTTAAGTGTGTGGTGAATTAGCTAATATGTAAAGACATGGAAGGTAAATAAAAAGATATTGCAGAGTAAATAATAAAAAAGGATGCCTAGGCATCCTTTCAAAAAAAGGTTAGCTATGATTATTGAACAAGCTCTTGGTCACTAAATTCCTCATCAAATAGTGGGCTTGATAAGTAACGTTCAGTGGCACTTGGTAAAATTACAACTATATTTTTGTCGGCATTTTCTGGTTTTTCAGCAATGCGTTTTGCTGCCACTACAGCAGCGCCAGATGAAATACCCACTAGTATACCTTCTTTTTTCATTAGCTCATGTGCCATAGCAATTGCATCTTCGTTAGATACTTGCTCTGCAGCATCTATTAGGCTCATGTCTAGGTTTCCAGGGATAAATCCTGCGCCAATACCTTGGATTTTATGTGGCCCTGGCTTAACTTCTTCACCGGCAAGTGTTTGGCTGATCACTGGCGAATTAGTTGGCTCAACAGCAATAGACTTAACGTTTAGACCTTTTTCTGTTTTAAGGTAACGACTAACACCTGTTATAGTCCCGCCAGTACCTACGCCTGCTACAAAGTAATCCACTTTACCGTCAAGAGCATCAAAAATTTCTGGGCCCGTAGTCTCAAAGTGTATTTTTGGGTTTGCTGGATTCTCAAACTGCTGTAGCAAGATATACTTTTCAGGATCGGTGGCTTGAATCTCTTTTGCTTTTTGGATTGCACCATTCATACCTTTAGCACCGTCTGTAAGCACAAGGTTGGCACCCAGTGCTTTTAGAAGTTTACGACGCTCTAAGCTCATAGTGTTAGGCATGGTAAGCGTTAGTTTGTAACCACGTGCTGCGGCAACGAAGGCCAATGCAATACCTGTATTACCAGATGTAGGCTCGATAAGTTCTTTACCCTCAGTTAGCTGACCTGCTTTTTCAGCCTCCCAAATCATCGATGCACCAATGCGGCATTTTATACTAAAGCTTGGGTTACGCGCTTCCACTTTAGCGAATACATTCCCACCTGTAACACGTTTAAGTTTTACCAGTGGTGTATTACCGATACTAAGTGAGTTATCTTCAAAAATAGTAGACATAATGTTCCTTTGGATACAATCTGATCAACGTGCTAATAGCCTTTGCTACTAACTATATGTTGACACTTTACTGAGAGTTTAAAAAAATAAAAGTAAAGTTTGGCTATAAGATATATCTATTGAGCTTATAACTAAGTGAAATAAAAATCTATATTAGCTGTGCCTTTTGTTATTAGGTACGCACATTAAATTTAATGATAAGACGCTTTTGTTTGTTATGTCGGCTTTTTACTCATAAATAAACTAAATAGAAGCTTAAATATTTAAATAGGTGCAGACACCCATGTGGCCTAACGGCTAATAAATTGACTGATTTTTGAATATGATACTTTATCGAGACCAAATGTACTTTTTATTGATGATTATTTATGCAAACAAACTTTAGTTCAGCGGTTTTATGACACAAGCCAATCAAAACATGATAAAAACGTTTATCTAACAATAATTGAGTAATAAAAATGAAGTTAATCTTAAAGTTAATTGCCGGCATTGTGGCTGGTATATTGGTAGGCTTTTATGTGCCTTTGACAGGTGTTGAACTCTTATTTACGGTTAAAGAGTTAATTGGTCAAATTATTTCCTTCACTATTCCTCTTATTATTCTGTTTTTTATTGCTTCTGGTATTGCAGGGCTTCCTAAAGGCTCTGGCCACTTACTTGGTAAAACGGTTGGATTTGCATATAGCTCTACCGTTATCGCCGGCACGCTTGCATTTTTATTAGTCAGTGCTGTTATCCCATTTTTAAGTGGGGGTATTACGTTCGAAGCTGAAGTAGCCACTGAAATAGGCAGTTTTATTGATATAGAAATCCCACCATTAATGGGGGTGATGACTGCGCTTGCCACGGCTTTCATATTTGGTATTGGTATGAGCCAGCTTGAATTAGACACACTAAAAAAAGTATCGGATCAGGGTCGTGATGTAATAGATGCGTTATTGTCAAAAGTGATTATTCCGGCATTACCGTTTTATATTGCCGGTATATTTGCTGAAATGACTGTAGCTGGCACAGTGGTTGATACGCTGCAAACATTTGGCGTGGTGCTTATTGCAGCCCTTGTAATGCATTGGTTATGGTTAAGTGTTCTGTATATTGCAACAGGCATTTTATTGAAGCGTAATCCACTTGAGTTAGTTAAAAATATGCTACCTGCTTATTTTACTGCATTAGGTACTATGTCGAGTGCAGCAACTATTCCTGTGTCGTTGCAATCAAGTAAAGCAAATAATGTTAAAGAAGACGTAGCAAACTTTACAGTACCTTTATGTGCCACCATTCATTTGTCGGGTTCAACAATTACGATTGTTACGTGTGCCATGGCTGTTATGTTTTTATCACCCGGGATGGAAGTGCCATCGTTAATAGGTATGTTGCCATTTATATTTATGCTCGGTGTTGTGATGATTGCAGCGCCAGGCGCACCGGGTGGTGCGGTAATGTCGGCGCTTGGCTTACTGACAAGCATGCTTGGCTTTAATGAAGGAGCTGTGGCATTAATGATTGCACTGTACTTAGCACAAGACAGCTTTGGTACGGCATGTAATGTTACCGGTGATGGTATTATTGCATTATGGGTTGACCGTTTTAGTGAAAAGTCAGCCTCTTAAATCGCTGGGTACATTGATTTCAGTAGTTTTAACTTTAGTTAACGTGCCTGAGTGAGAGCGATAATATTAGTTATTGTTTCGCTTTAACTGTGTTAATGTGACAAATTAAATTATTTAGACGTGTGTAGTTGAGTTAATGAGGGTATTGCATTGATTAATGTACTTTTAGTTGATGATCATGAACTAGTACGAACTGGGATCAGACGCATATTAGATGATGTGCGTGGGTTTAAAGTTGTAGGTGAAGCAAAAGACGGTGAAGCCGCTGTTCAGTTTTGCCGACAGCACACACCTAATATTGTACTTATGGATATGAATATGCCTGGCATGGGGGGATTAGAGGCAACTAAAAAGATTTGTCGCTATTGCCCAGATGTAAAAATTATCGTTCTTACTGTTAATTGCGAAGACCCATTTCCGTCTAAAGTAATGCAAATTGGTGCTCATGGCTTTCTTACCAAAGGAGCTGGCTCTGATGAAATGGTTCGTGCCATTCGTTCAGTCCACGCCGGTCAACGCTACATTGCGCCTGAAATTGCACAACAAATAGCACTGGCACAGGTTACTGGTCGCACAGACGAAAATCCGTTCCAGAGTTTATCAGAACGCGAACTTCAAATAATGCTTATGATCACCAAAGGTGAAAAAGCACAAGATATTGCAGAGCGCTTAAACCTCAGTTCTAAAACAGTTAATAGCTATCGTTACCGTATGTTTGAAAAATTAAATGTAGGTGGCGATGTTGAACTTACACATTTAGCTATTCGTCATAAGATGATTGACATAGACGTGTCGTACTAACCCTTTTATATGTCTGAATTTGATCACGTACATTTTTTAAAAACGCTATCAAGCGAGCCCGGTGTTTACCGCATGCTTGATAGTGACAACCAAGTTATTTATGTTGGTAAAGCTAAACAATTAAAAAAACGCGTAAGCAGTTACTTTAGATCCAACATTACCGACAGCAAAACCCGTGTTTTAGTCAGTAACATTAATGATATTGAAGTCACACTGACCAACACCGAAACCGAAGCGCTACTGCTCGAAAATAACCTCATAAAAAAATATCAGCCTCGTTATAATATTCTACTGCGAGATGATAAGTCTTACCCCTATATTTTATTAACGAACCATAAGCATCCGCGGTTAGCGTTCCATAGAGGGAGCCGAAAAATAAAAGGTGAGTATTTTGGTCCATTTCCGAGTGCAGGCGCTGTCTCGGAAAGTTTGCGTTTAATGCAAAAAATATTTCCCGTTCGTCAATGCGAAGATGCTTATTATCGTGCCCGAAGTCGCCCTTGTTTGCAGTATCAGCTCAAGCGTTGCTCTGCGCCATGCGTTAACAAAGTTACCGAGCAAGACTACAGTGAACAAGTTGACTATGTTCGCAAATTTCTGACGGGTAAATCGGATGAAGTCATTGCCGAACTAATAAAAAAAATGGAAGCGGCCAGTGCGGAGCTCAACTTTGAGCTTGCCGCAAAAGTACGTGACCAAATAATGCTACTGCGTAAAATGCAGGAGCAACAATCTATTTCGGGTAACTTTGCAGAAATGGATGTGGTGGGCTTTGCGCATTTAAATGGATTAAACGGCATACATTTATTAATGATTCGCGATCATAAAGTACTAGGCAGTAAAACGTACTTTCCAAAAGTACCAAAAGATTCAAGCGAGCAAGAAATTTTAACTTCATTCTTAGGTCAATATTATTTAGCACCAGGTGCAACAGGACGCATTGCTAAAGAAATTATACTCCCGTTTGAAATAGAAGAGAGCAGTGCGTTAAGCGAAGCACTGACGCAAATAAGCGATCGTAAAGTGGCGCTTAAAGTGGTTACACGTGGAGAGCGTGCGCAATACCTTCAACTAGCAAATAAAAATGCGTTAAACAGTATTGCTGTCAAACAAAGTACACAAGACTCTATTAATAAACGCTATGCCCAATTAAAAGCAACATTACGCCTAGATGATATAGCGCGAATGGAATGTTTTGATATAAGCCATACTATGGGAGAAAACACGGTAGCAAGTTGCGTTGTTTTCGATTCACAAGGCCCAAATACAAAAGAATACAGGCGCTATAATGTAACCGGTATAACCGGTGGTGATGATTATGCAGCCATGGAGTTTGCTTTAAATAAGCGTTACAACAAATTAGTGGATGAAGACAAAATCCCAGATGTAATATTTATAGATGGCGGTAAAGGACAGTTAGGGCGTGCAGAGCAATATTTTTCTAATTGGTCTCATTCTAAAATGCCTCTGCTAGTTGGGGTTGCAAAAGGGACGAGCCGTAAACCTGGCCTAGAAACATTACTCATAGATGGGGGGCGTAAAACAATTCCGATGGATTCTGATGCGCCTGCACTTCACCTAATACAACATATACGAGATGAATCTCACCGTTTTGCAATAGCTGGGCATCGTAATAAGCGCCAAAAACAGCGAACACAATCATTGTTGGAAGAAATTAATGGAGTAGGTTCTAAACGTCGCCAAACATTATTAAAATATTTAGGGGGCATGCAGGGGGTAAAAGCTGCTAATATAGAACAATTAAAGAAAGTTCCCGGGATCAGCCCTGATATGGCTGAGAAGATATTTAACCATTTACATGACAAGGGCTAGCCCTTCATGCGAATATAAAAGAAAAGACATATCCAAGTAGTTATGTGGAATATTCCAAACACACTCACAACATTTAGACTTTTTCTTATCCCCATTTTTTTGGTGATATTTTATTTGCCTTATAGCTGGGCTTTTTTTGCTGCCGCTTTTATTTTTTGGCTTGCATCAATTACCGATATACTTGATGGCTACCTTGCAAGAAAATTAGAACAATCAACGCCATTTGGAGCCTTTTTAGATCCTGTTGCAGACAAGGTAATGGTGTGTGCTGCACTTGTTGCTCTCTCTGATCAATATCAGTCAATGTATATGACTATTCCTGCGCTTATTATTATTAGTCGAGAAATAGTTATATCAGCATTAAGGGAATGGATGGCTGAGCAGGGCAAGCGTGGTAACGTGGCTGTATCTAATATGGGGAAAATTAAAACTGCTGCGCAAATGTTAGCCATCATTGGTTTGATTTGGCAATATGACACCTGGATGAATTATTTAAGTTTTGGGCTACTCTATATAGCAACCTTTTTGACCCTGAGTTCTATGCTGCAATATTTGAACGCTGCATGGAGTGAATTGACCAAAAATTAACTGTAAATGTATAATAACGCACCGTTTTAGATAAAAAACAAGCAAACAGTTCAAAACTAGCATTTTTTGTATTGACGCGTTTAATAATCTCTGTAGAATGCGTCCGTGTTGAGAGGGCATAGCCCCCAAGATAACGAAATGCGGCACTAGCTCAGTTGGTAGAGCGCGACCTTGCCAAGGTCGAGGTCACGAGTTCGAGCCTCGTGTGCCGCTCCATATTAGTTTTATCCACTTGCTTTAAGTAGCAAACTCGATGCCCGAGTGGTGGAATTGGTAGACACAAGGGATTTAAAATCCCTCGACTAACAAGTCGTGCCGGTTCAAGTCCGGCCTCGGGCACCACTTTTAATTACTGACCAATTTAATTAAAAGTTTGATAAAAATTTAATATGATGCGGCACTAGCTCAGTTGGTAGAGCGCGACCTTGCCAAGGTCGAGGTCACGAGTTCGAGCCTCGTGTGCCGCTCCATATTAGTTTTATCCACTTGCTTTAAGTAGCAAACTCGATGCCCGAGTGGTGGAATTGGTAGACACAAGGGATTTAAAATCCCTCGACTAACAAGTCGTGCCGGTTCAAGTCCGGCCTCGGGCACCACTTTTAATTACTGACCAATTTAATTAAAAGTTTGATAAAAATTTATTATATGCGGCACTAGCTCAGTTGGTAGAGCGCGACCTTGCCAAGGTCGAGGTCACGAGTTCGAGCCTCGTGTGCCGCTCCAAATTATATGGAAGCGTTAAGGCGGAATGGCAGAGTGGCCATGCACCGGATTGCAAATCCGTTTACCCCGGTTCGACTCCGGGTTCCGCCTCCACATAATTTACTCCACACGCTTTAATTAGCAAACTCGATGCCCGAGTGGTGGAATTGGTAGACACAAGGGATTTAAAATCCCTCGACTAACAAGTCGTGCCGGTTCAAGTCCGGCCTCGGGCACCATCTCTATATAAACTCCAATGATAAAAAACATTTTAAATATATCCATATTTCATTTATCTAATCTATTTTTAATATCTCCTTAACTTTACTATTTAAAGATTTTGTCACTTAGCCTTTGCAAGGCCCAATTTTTATCGTCATTACTCTATTTCACTCAGCTCAGTTAATACCAATCCGAAATAGTACTTAATTATGTGAATCTGTATGAGTAACGCACTTGTCCATAACAAAATAAACAAATCAGAACATTAGTAATTTAATTACTCCTTTATCTATGTTTTAGTCAATCAGATATTTTCAACACGATGAGAGTAAGGTTTGCTCTTTTAAAATAAAAAAGCAGCAACTAGAGCTAGATTGAGGAAAATGTGACGTGGCTATAATAAGTTTTAAATGAGTTGTATAAGCGACTCTTAAGAGCCACTTATACCGGATGAATTGTTAGTGCAGTTTGCTTTGAACCTTATAAGTAGGGTATTCGCTTAGCAAGCCTTGTATAAGCGCAACACACATTAAAATAAGTATGATTGAAAATGGGAGTGCAGTAGTTACTACACCCGATTGAAGTGCTTGTAAGGCTTGCGAGCCGCCAACCCAAAGTAACACTGCTGCTATCATACCTTCGACAGTAGCCCAAAATATACGCTGTGGCACTGGTGCATCAATTTTACCGCCAGCAGTTATGCCGTCTATCACCAGTGATCCTGAATCAGATGAAGTGATAAAAAAGACTAAAACTAAAGCAATAGAAATAATTGAAATAAAGCTAGAAAACGGTAGCTGTTCATATACCTGAAATAAAGTAACTGAAATATCAGTCAAACCATTTTGTTCAAGTGGTCCGACTTTGTCTATAACTTGTGTTATTGCCATATTGCCAAATACACCCATCCACACAAGGCTAAGCAGAGTTGGTAGCCCTATAACAACAAGTAAGAACTCTCGTACAGTGCGCCCTTTAGAAACACGCGCTATAAACATACCAACAAACGGTGACCAAGATATCCACCACGCCCAATAAAATACAGTCCAAGAATGCATCCAATCTTCATCGGGCCTATTAAAAGGATTACTCAATGGTACAAAATGTTCTACGTATGCTCCCAGGGTAAACCAAACAGCAGGGATTGAATCAGAGAATGTAAGTACGATAACAACTAACAGTAAAAAAAACGCACAAATTAAATTAACGTTGCTTAGTACTTTTACACCGCCCTCAATACCTCTAATAACAGAGAAAATAGCAATACACGTTACTAAGCCAATAACAGATATTTGAAAAGCAGTGCCATAATCGGTGCCTAAAAGATAATTTATACCACTGGTCGCTTGTTGCGCGCCAAGCCCCAGTGATGTTGCTAAACCAAATAAAGTCGACAATACCGCGAGTATATCTATGATATGCCCCATCCACCCCCATGCGCGATCACCAAATAAGGGATAGAAAACAGAACGTATAGACAAAGGCAGGCCTTTATTAAATGCAAAAAAAGCCAAGCTTAAGCCAACTACTGCGTAAATTGCCCATCCGTGCAAACCCCAGTGGTACATAGTTGCACCTAAAGCTAATGAATGTGCTTGTGCTGAATTGGGTTCAACCCCCATAGGCATATGATACCAACCTGTATAATAAGCTGTTGGCTCTGCAACACCCCAAAATAGTAATCCAATGCCCATTCCTGCAGCAAATAACATGGCAAGCCACGATATGTAACCATGCTCTGGACGAGCTTTTACACCGCCTAAACGAATTTTACCTAAGGGAGAGAATGCCAAGATAATACAAAAGATTACAAAGGCGTTAGCAAGTAACATAAAGTAACTATCGAATTGATTTATGATAGCGTCTTTAGTGGAGGTTAGTGCGTCGCGAGTAACGGTAGGGTCAAAAACCAAGCTAAGCAATACAAATAAAACAACTAAAAAAGCGCTTATTCCAAATACAGGATTATGTATATCAAACCCCCATTTTTGAATATTATCTTGTCCAACTTGATAATCAGTAGTATCGATACTGTATTTTTTTGTCATGTCATCCATCGGCTTTCCTTTTTTAGATATCTCTTTTTGTTCCTATACGCAGTAAATATAAAGTAGTCGTAAAAATTAATCTAAGTTTTAATGTTGGGTAAATAAACTTTAGAACTAAAAAAGCGAGCCGGAACTCGCTATTTTATTTTTTATTTCCAAGCTAGAGGGTCTACCTCTTTATCTAGCTTTGGATGTTTACTTTTATCAAATGAGGGGATAAGGCCTTTTTTACGTTGTTCGTTATAGTCTTTTGAAAGCCATACAACGACACCTGAAAGCATAAATAACGCGATTACATTAACAATAGCCATTAAACCCATAGATATATCTGCTAATGTCCAAATTAATCCGAGCTCACCTACAGCCCCAAACATAACCATTCCTAAAACGATCAGACGGAATAAAAACATTCCTTTTTGGGAGTTATGTTCTAAAAACATAAGATTAGTTTCTGCATACGAGTAATTAGCAACAATAGAGGTAAAGGCAAAGAATAAAATTGCAATAGCGATAAAATAAGTGCCCCAACTACCAACATGTTCTGATAATGTTGCTTGAGTCAATTCTATACCCAATACTCCTGATTCAGGAATTAATTGCTGAGATAGAAGGATAAGTGATGCAGTCGCAGTACAAATTACAATTGTGTCAATAAAAACCCCAAGCATTTGCACATAACCCTGTGAAGCAGGGTGAGGAGGGTAAGGTGTTGCTGTTGCTGCAGCATTAGCGGCGCTACCCATACCCGCTTCGTTAGAGAACAAACCACGTTTAATTCCTTGGATCATCGCTTGTATTACACCATAACCTATAGCGCCAGCACCGGCTTGCTCTATTCCAAAAGCACTGTTAATTACTAACATGAATACATCAGGAAGTGCAGCAAAGTTAATAGCACAAACATAAAGCGCAACACATAAATAGGCCAAAGCCATAAAAGGCACAACCATTTCAGCAAATCGAGATATTGTTTTAAGGCCTCCAAATATGATGATCCCAGAACCAATAACTAAACAAATACCTACAATATATTTAGGGATATCAAATGCTACTTCAAAAGCGGCAGCAATAGAGTTTGACTGCACAGCATTAAATACCAGACCAAAAGCTAAAATTAAACACAATGAGAATAAAACCCCCATCCAACGTTTACCTAAGCCAGTTTGCATATAGTAAGCTGGACCACCTCTAAAATTGCCTTCAGCATCTTTTGTTTTATAAGCTTGTGCAAGTGTACTTTCGGCAAAGCTTGTCGCCATACCAATTAATGCAATTAACCACATCCAAAAAATAGCTCCCGGGCCACCCAGATACAATGCAACAGCGACACCTGCCATATTCCCAGTACCGACTCGAGCTGCTAATGAAGTACAAAAAGCTTGAAAAGAAGAGATTTCGTTATTCCCACATTTTCGAGATCCAAACATAACCTTGAACATATGTGGAAATTGTACAAATTGAATAAAACCTAATTTAAAGGTAAAAAATAAACCCGCTGCTATTAATAAGTATACGAGGACGTGCCCCCACAAGAGACCACTTATACTATTTATTATATCTGCCATAAATACTACCTAAAGACATGCGTTAAAAAAGTGACCGCAACTTACCATAGGAATGGCCAAGTGTTTAGAATAAACGACCATAAAAATAGAGTTATCAACAGGTGTTTGTGAGTAACTTGTGTTTAGGGTGTGCGCTTGCTTGGGGTGTAATTTAAATCACTTTTTTAGTTAAAAAAGGCTTGCGTTAAATTCGCTGCTCCCTATAATGCGACCCCACTGAGACGGCAGAGCAGGCAACGCTTAAGCTGCAAGCAAACCACTTAGTGAGTCGAGTAAAACTTAAGTTTAGATTTTTATAAAATTTAAAATTAAGTGTTGACAAAAACACAGGAAAGCGTAAGATTCGCTTCCCTTGAGTCGCTAATGAAACTCAAACGTACATTAACA
>NZ_PNDV01000094.1:0-1326 GCF_005930865.1 Pseudoalteromonas sp. S554
GAATCGCCCCGTGTTTGCCAGAGACTCAATAACTTGAGAAACTGGAACTATGAAAAAATCAAATCGCTATACATCAGAATTTCGTGAACGTGCAATTAGGCTTGTTACCACACAACAGCATGAATACCCTTCTCTTTGGGCTGCGCTAGTATCGATTTCAGATAAACTGGGATGTACCCCAGAAACACTTAGAGCATGGGTCAAGAAATCTCAAGCTCAACCGTCTAAACCCTCTTCTAATACGCAATCAACTGAAGAACGCCTTGCCGTCTTAGAGCGCGAGAATAAAGAGCTCAAGCGAACGAATGATATCCTGAGGCAAGCTGCCGCTTTTTTCGCCCAAGCGGAGCTCGACCGCAAACAGAAGTAATAGTGGATTTTATTGATGCTTGCAGAGAGCATTACGGTGTCGAGTCAATTTGCAAGGAATTGCCGATTGCACCATCAACGTATTATTCTCATAAACAGATACAAAGAGAGCCTGAGCGACTGTCTAACCGCAAAAAGCGTGATGCTGAGCTGATAATACTCATTCGCGAAGTGTGGGAGGATAATATGTCAGTTTATGGTGCAAGAAAAATATGGAAGCAGCTACAGCTTGACGACCATCAAGTCGCCCGCTGTACAGTCGAACGATTGATGCGAGTTATGGGAATTCAAGGTGTTCGTCGGGGTAAAGCACATAAGACAACGATACCTGACGAGCAACAAGATAAGCCACTTGATTTAGTTAATCGTCAATTTACTGCTGAGCAGCCAAATCAACTTTGGGTAGCTGACATCACCTATGTTGCCACATGGAGTGGGTTTGTTTATGTCGCTTTCGTGATAGATGTTTTTTCACGATACATTGTAGGTTGGCGTGTATCAACGACAATGCACACAGAGCTTATTCTTGATGCGTTAGAGCAAGCTATTTGGCATCGTGGCAACCCCGAAGGGTTAATTCACCACAGCGACAGAGGCAGCCAATATTTGTCTATACGATACACTGAGCGACTTGCTGAAGCTGGAATTCAAGCGTCTGTAGGCAGTGTGGGTGACTCTTATGACAATGCATTGGCTGAAACAATAAATGGATTATTTAAAACAGAGATTATTCGCAGAAATGGCCCGTGGAAGAATGTTGATGCTGTTGAATACGCAACGTTAGAGTGGGTCAATTGGTTTAATAATCAACGCTTATTATCTTCAATTGGGTATATTTCACCAGCTCAATATGAAACAGACTACTATGATAATTTAAACGAGTCAGGTAAAGTGGCCTGACTTAAACAAACTGGTCTCCGATGAACTCTGGGCGATTCAACCATTGTTTTTTATTTT
>NZ_PNDV01000095.1:0-10376 GCF_005930865.1 Pseudoalteromonas sp. S554
CACACTTATAAGTCACTTCACTTCAAACTACTGCTCTTCCGAGACCGACGAGCTACCCATTTCACTGAATTTTAGGCATAAAAAAACACGCTTTTAGCGTGTTACTTTGAATAGTGCTTTTATTTCAGTGGTTGCGGGAGCCGGATTTGAACCGACGACCTTCGGGTTATGAGCCCGACGAGCTACCAGGCTGCTCCATCCCGCGCCTGTATATTTAAAGTCTATCGACTACTTAATTTAATCTCTTAAGTTAGAGTTTACAGTAACCTCACCCCATAAAGGAAATTGGTTGCGGGAGCCGGATTTGAACCGACGACCTTCGGGTTATGAGCCCGACGAGCTACCAGGCTGCTCCATCCCGCGCCTGTAATTTCTTTAAAACATTTTCGTAATATTTACGAGCCTGCCTTGAAGAGAGCGCTACTATATAGGAATAAACTTATAATGCAAGGCTTTAACTACCTAAAACTGTTCAAGTGAACAAAAAGCAATCAAAACTCTATTCTATACTCGCTCTTTGGTGAGGAGTAATCATTTTTTGAAACTCCCAATCAGGGTGGCCCATTACAATAAAGTCTGGGTTTTCAGTGCTCTCGCGTTGGTTATAGGTTAAAGGGTTAAACTCTGCATCAGTAATGCAACCGCCCGCTTCTTCTACAATAACTTGTGAAGCCCCTGTATCCCACTCACCTGTTGGGCCTATTCTTAAAAAGCAATCCGCTTTACCCTCAGCAACAATACATGCTTTTAACGAGCACGAACCAACCGCAATGGTTGTAAATTGGCTATTTAAGTATTGACTCACCGACTCAATTTTCTGACGGCGACTTACCGCTAGTGTTAAACTTTCAGGTGGAGCTACGTATATTCGTGTGTCGCTCTTTTCTTCACGCTTAAAAGCACCATTTTTAGCACTCGCAAAATACGTAATACCTTTTGACGGCCAATGAATTACACCCAACACAGGGTGGTTATTTTCAATAAGCGCAATGTTTACCGCAAAATCACCACTTTCTAAAATAAATTCACCTGTGCCATCCATGGGATCAAGTAACCAATAACGCTGCCAATCTTGCCTATCGGCTAATGCAGGAATAGGTGTTTCTTCCGACATAATAGGAATATCGGGCGCAAGTGCCTTTAAGCCTGCAACAAGCACATCATTTGCAGCTAAATCGGCTTTAGTTACTGGTGTGTGGTCTGACTTTTCTTGTTGGCCAATATCATCTTTTTTGTATATAGCCATAATGGCATCGCCTGCACGTTCGGCTAATTCAATACAAGGTTCTAATAATTTATTCATCGGCAGCTCCAGATGCTAAGTACTTATCTAATAATAGCAAAGCGGCAACACTTCGTGCTTCGGTAAAATCATCTTGCTCTAATAATGACTGCCATTGCGTTAATGGCCACTTAACAACAACTAAAGGCTCAGGCTCGTCGCCTGGAAGTGTTTGCGGATATAATTGCTTAGCAAATAAAATATGCATGGTGGCATTAAAATAACTAGGTGCCATGGTCACTGTTTTTAATGGTTTAAAAAAGTCTGCGCCAAAACCTACTTCTTCTTTAAGTTCTCTATTAGCAGCTTGCTCTGGTGTTTCGCCTGGGTCGATCAGTCCTTTAGGAAAGCCTAGCTGGTAGTCATTGGTGCCCGCGCAATACTCACGCACTAGCAGCATTTCGTTATCAGCCGTTATAGGCACAATCATTACAGCGCCTCTGCCACCACCTCGAATACGTTCATACTGACGCTCTTCGTCATTCGAAAATTTTAGCTCTAAAGATTCCACAGTAAATAGGCGACTTTTAGCGACAACATTATTACTTAGGATTTGAGGAGGTGTTGGATGCTTTTTCTGTGTCATTGGCGTTAATTTGCTATCATGGCAGTTGTGCTTAATCATAAACTTTTCACAGGGAAAAGCCCATGCTAAATTGGTCAAAAATCGATACCGTTTTACTTGATATGGACGGAACACTCCTCGATTTACATTATGACAGCCATTTTTGGTTAACTGTTCTTCCACAGCAACACGCCTTAGCGAAAAATATAAGCCTGAGCGAAGCAAAAGAAGATATTTTTAAACGCTACCAAGCTGTAAGCGGCCAAATTGAGTGGTATTGCTTAGATTATTGGGAAGATCAGCTTAAATTACCAATTATGGATTTAAAGCGAGAAACACAGCACCTTATAAGAGTTCGTGACGACGTACCCTATTTTTTAACGGAGCTAAAAAAAGCAGGAAAAGAGCTTATATTGCTTACCAACGCACATCCAGAAAACGTCATGATGAAATTTGAACACACCGCAATCGATAATTATTTAGATGGTGTAGTGTCGACTCATGAATATGGCGTAAGTAAAGAGCAGCAAAGTTTATGGCACCAAGTACAAAATGATTTAGGATTTAACAAAACACGTACTTTATTTGTTGATGACAGCGTAGCTGTATTAAATGCCGCAAAAGAATACGGCATTGGACACTTACTTGCGGTTGCCAACCCCGACAGTCAGCAACCACACAACGAAATAGCCGATTACTTAAATGTAACCGACTACCGCACTATTATTTAGCTTTTAGGGTAACGTGCCTCAAGGCCTTGATAGACTAATTTTGCGAAGTCTGCATGTTCGGTATCAAGGCTTTTAACTACTTCCACTAAGTGCTCGTTATCTTCTTGCCCGTTCCACACTTTAATGTAGCTACCGTCTTTATAACCATGGTCTTGGCGAAAAAAGTTTAAGGTATTTTTACCAACATAACCACGGTATAAATCGTCAATATCCATGCCCATTTGTGCCATACAACCGGCAAATGCTGATGCATTAAACGCTTTATCTGCAACAGCAGATGCCGCAAGTATTTCTAACGTTTGTTTAAAGTCATCAGCTTGCTGTACTTGGCTCAACTCACTTTCTAATTGCTTTGCTAAGTCTTGATAGCTTGTTTTTCCGTCAATACGTAGCGATAAACCAAAGTGAAAAATATCAACCAATTCTAAAATAACTTGCTCGGTATCGGGTGTTTGTTTTTTCCACCACTTCCAGCCATGATGATCTAGCATTTCGGCACACTCAACCCAAATAGCGCGATACCATTCAAACCCTTGTGTAAACCATTGTTCATGCACTTTTGTATTCATGGCGTTTTGCATTTCTAGCATGACTACTAGCTTATTTAAATTGGCAGACATATCAATTCCTGTCGTTTTTTAGTTGTTTTAATAATACAGAGAAAGCGCTGTTTTTGCATTTGCTATGTCTGTTTTAATTATTTTTATCGATTACTGGTAAACTCAGCCCACGACTCGATTAAATCAATAAAGTCTTCAAAACCACAACCACTGCTTAAGTCGTTCTCTTCAAGCATTAAATCATCATCTTGATAGGCAATTAAGTCTTCGCTGTCTTGGTGCAGAGCATGAGCCTCAAATAAGGCCTCATCTTTAGATAAAATTAAATCTATTTCTTGGCCTTTTAGAGTGACTGGCTCAAAACTCGTTTTGACAGACACAATAAGTGCTTGCACCATAGCGACTTTGCCTTTGCCAATTTCTTCGTTTAACCAACGACCTATTATTGCGTGTTCGCTGCTTATTTTAATTCGTAAACCACTAATAGGGTCACGTATAAATTGATATTCCATAGCTATTACTTATTAAACGTTAATAACGCGATTATACCCGTAAATTAGCTGTAACGCCGACCCTAAAAAACAAAATAGCGCCATTGGGCGCTATTTTTGTAAAACGTTTAAATACCTAACTTCGCGAGCGGTATCGTGCCGCATCTATTATCGACCATAAGTAAATAATAGGTACTAATACAAAACCAACGAGTACGTAAATAAGTGCGTAACTTATAACAATAGCTAGCGCAAAAAATATAGCCGCTAAAATACGCCCTTGTACTAGTTGCCCTAAACCAGGAAAAAATATATTACACAACGCAGCAATTACATTACCGCCAGACCCTTGATCAGCCATACTCACCTCTGTAGTTAATTAATTTTAAATTTTAGTTATCTACTTACTATCACACTTTATGCCAATTTATTAAAGCTTAAAAATCAGTTAGTTAAATTACGACTCACTAATTGCTTTAGTATTTTTTACTAAATATAGGTCAATTTGATTATTTTTATTATTAATCTTAGTCACTTATCCATGCCAAAAACTATCCAGCTGATTGGTTTTAGAGGCTATTTTTATAATAGCTGTTCATAAAAACAGTATTTTATTTAGCCTTACAAAAACACCTGTTATACTGCCCTCAATATTGATTAAAAAGGCGTAACGATGGACGTTTCAGAATTACTCGACGGCTTAAATGACAAACAACGCGATGCCGTTGCAGCCCCATTACAAAACATGCTGGTATTGGCCGGTGCTGGGTCTGGTAAAACACGAGTGTTAGTTCATCGTATCGCGTGGCTTATGCAAGTTGAACAAGCATCAGCTTATAGTATTTTTGCGGTAACTTTTACCAATAAAGCAGCTAAAGAAATGCGTACCCGCGTTGAAGAAACCTTAAAAGCACCGGTTGGCGGGATGTGGATTGGTACTTTCCATGGTTTATCACACCGTATTTTACGCGCTCATCACCGTGAAGCTAACTTACCAGAAGCCTTTCAAATTTTAGACTCTGATGACCAACTTCGTATGATCAAGCGCTTATTAAAATCAATGAATATTGATGATAAAAAGTGGCCTGCAAAACAGTTTGGTTGGTACATAAGCGCTAAAAAAGACGAAGCACTTCGCCCTAAAGATATTCAAGCGTATGATATAAACGAGCAAATGATGCTGCGTGTATATGCCGCCTACCAGGAAGCGTGTGACAGGGCTGGTTTGGTCGATTTTGCTGAAATACTGCTACGCAGCTATGAAGTATTAAAAAATAACCCGACGTTACTTCGCCACTACCAACAGCGCTTTGCCCACATGCTAGTAGACGAGTTTCAAGATACTAATACCATTCAGTACGCATGGTTAAAGTTACTTGCAGGCGACACAAGCAGCATAATGATTGTTGGCGACGATGACCAAAGTATTTACGGCTGGCGCGGAGCTAAAATAGAAAATATAAAACGCTTTTTAACTGACTTTGATGCCGAAACTATTCGCCTTGAACAAAACTACCGTTCAACCGCAACTATTCTTAAAGCATCTAATGCGCTTATAAAAAATAACTCCGAGCGTATGGGTAAAAGCTTATGGACCGATGGTAACGAAGGCGAGCCTATATCAATTTATGCCGCCTTTAACGAATTAGACGAAGCCCGCTTTGTGAGTAGCAAATTACGTAGCTGGTTAAATGCTGGTAACGCGTTGCAAGACGCCGCTATTTTATACCGTAGTAACGCGCAATCTCGTGTACTCGAGGAAGCCATGCTACAAGAAGGCTTAAAATATCGCATTTACGGTGGTATGCGATTCTTCGAACGTCAAGAAATTAAAGATGCGCTATCGTACTTACGCTTAGTAGGTAATCGCCAAGACGATGCCGCATTTGAGCGTGTAATTAATACTCCTGCTCGCGGTATTGGCGATAAAACATTAAGTCACATACGTGATTGCGCTCGTGCTGAGTCACTTCCGCTTTGGTACGCAGCTAAAGCTATTGTTGAACAACAGCACTTATCAGGCCGAGCAGCTGGCGCTGTAACAAAGTTTGTAGAACTTGTTGAGCACATTGAAGAAAAAATTAGCGATCTCACCCTACAAGAACAAGCTAAATACACAATTCAAACCTCTGGCCTTATGGCTATGTACCAAGCTGAAAAAGGCGAAAAAGGCCGTGCCCGCGTAGAAAACTTAGAAGAGCTTATAAGTGCCTGCGATCAGTACGAACTCCCTGAAGAAGAAGAGTTTAGCTCACCACTACAAGGCTTTTTAGCCTATACCTCGCTTGAATCTGGTGAAGGCCAAGCCGATGAGCACGAAGACGCGGTACAAATGATGACGCTTCACTCAGCTAAAGGCTTAGAATTCCCGCTTGTGTTTATGGTGGGCGTTGAAGAAGGCATGTTCCCTTCGCAGCAAAGTAATGAAGAGTCTGGCCGCTTAGAAGAAGAACGCCGCCTTTGTTATGTAGGCATGACCCGTGCAATGGATAAACTATACATTAGCCATGCCGAAAGCCGCCGCCTTTATGGACAAGAGAAGTACCATAGTCCTTCACGTTTTTTACGCGAAATCCCTGAAGACTGCGTTGAAGAAATTCGTATTAAAACACAAGTTTCGCGACCACCGGCAGCCGGTCGCTTTAGTGCATCAGTAAGCCATGCCGCCTTTGAAGACAGCGGCTTTAACTTAGGTCAACGTGTACTGCATGCTAAGTTTGGTATTGGTACGGTACTTAACTATGAAGGTAGCGGTGCACAGTCGCGTGTACAGGTAAACTTTGACGACCTTGGCAGTAAATGGCTAGTAACGGCTTATGCACGATTACAAGCTGTATAAAGCTCACATAAACACGTTAGAAAAAACACTAGTTGGCGCTCATCATCGCCAACTGGTGCTTATTACTGGCAGTACTGTTTGGTGCTACGAGCTGTTAGGCGAATTACTTCAAACTGAAAACACACTCGTCGTTTCTAAAAATACCAGACTAAATAACGCGCAGTGGCCTAATCGTACTCATCAAATTTTAGGGCAAGAATATTCACACGCCGTATACGATGGCTTTAGTGGCTTGCACCCTGATAAATTAGCAGCTATTGCAGGTACGGTAAAAGCAGGCGGTATTTTATATTTACTGCTACCAGAGCTAAGCGAACTTTCAACTTGGCCAGATCCTGCCTTAAGCACAGTGCAGTCTCACGGGCATAAAGTAAGCTATAGCTTTTTTAATGAACGCATTGCCCGCGTTGTACAATCGTTAACCGCTTATCACTTTAGTGAATTACATGGCTGTACAGGTAATCTCAGCAGAGAAAGCTCTGCCAATAAAATAGATTTTGAACCGCAACAGCATTGTGTAGAAAATATAATTAAAGTGGCTCATGGTCGCGCCAATCGCCCTTTACTCATTAATGCCGACAGAGGTCGTGGTAAATCAGCAGCGCTTGGACTTGCTGCCGCCAAGCTTATCGATAAAAAAATACTACTTTGCAGTACACAATTTAAAGCCACTCATAGCAGCTTTAAACATTTAAGTAATGAGTTAAACATACCCTTCGATGGTAAAAGTAAGCAACTTGCTAATTTGCAGTATATTGCTCCAGATTCATTATTAGACTCGTTGCCAGAGTGTGATTTATTACTTGTTGACGAGGCGGCTGCTATTCCAGTTCCTCTGTTATTAAAAATGCTAAAACAGTATCCGCGCATTGTATTTGCAAGTACTTTAGTAGGTTATGAGGGTAATGGTAGAGGCTATACAATTAGGTTTAGTCAGTACATTAAAGCAAAGTATAAAGTCGCTAATATTATCACACTTGATGAACCGTTAAGGTTTGCAAAAGCCGACCCGCTAGAGCGCCATATACGCACTTTGCTCGCACTCGAAGCACAGTACGAAGAAATACAAAGCAATGGCTTAAATAACCTAGTCCACAGTGAAATTACTCAGCAACAACTCACAAATGACGAGCTGTTACTTGAGCAGGTTATTGCATTACTTGCCTTAGCACATTACCAAAGTAGCGTTAACGATTTACGCCAACTACTTGATGCACCCTCACAACGATTGTTCATAACCCAAACACATAATCACCTAGTGGGGGTGTGTTTAGTTACAATAGAAGGCGGGTTACCCCTCGAGCTAACTGAGCAGGTGCTTAAAGGTGAACGCCGCCCACAAGGGCACCTAATGGCACAAACTCTCTCGCAGCTAAGCAGTGATCCCCAGTGCCTTACCCAACTCTCTGCTCGAGTAGTAAGAATTGCTGTTGCCCCTAATCTTCACAGTCAAGGAGTAGGTAAAGCCCTACTGAGTTTTTGCGAATCAAGAGTAAGTAATGAGTGCTATTGGTTTGGTGCTAGTTTTGGCGCTACGGCTGAGCTATTAAAATTTTGGCAAAGCCAAGGGTTTAGCACTATAAAGCTGGGTTATCAAAAAGATAAAAGCACTGGCGAGCATTCAGCACTCGTTGTGAAATGTTTAAACAACAATACGGGTACACTGAAACGATTAAAAGCTGAATTTCAAACCGATATATTTTATGCTTTACTCACACACTTTAAACACCTTGATTGGCAGCTTGTAAATGTACTTATTTCCTCGTTTACAGATAGACCTATCAGTTCAGACATCAAAAAACGTTTAATACGACAACTTAATAATCACTTTTCTCGATTTAGTATTACAGCTACTATTTGGCAAGTTGTAACTCTGGCACCCTCTGTTGTTAATTGTTTAACGCAAAGTGATAAGCAACTATTAATTAGCTTAATTTTGCAAAATGAAAGCGATACAAACGTCATTGAGCAATTAAATATACAAGGCAAAAAAGAGCTTGAAACATGCTTTAAACAAGCAGTGTTAAAACTAGCTAAAGCCATTAAATAACCCACCCCCTTAATACAATGATTAATTACCACAGTTACTTAAGCTATTTGGTAGATTTGTTCTATTCTTAATACATTAATGGGTAAATTAAGATAAAGGCATGGAATTAATAAACTTTAAAGTGGGCTGCAAAACCATTTCACTGAAAATACTTGATATCTTATTAACCGAGCGCTTTGATAATAATCTCACAACACTACCAAACAACAACAAAAGCTTTATTGGTGTTAAAGATTATATGGATATCCCTACGCCAGTTTTCGATTTAGGAATTATCTTAAATAATATATCAACAGAGCAAAGCAACAAACATATTTTAAAACAGCTAAGATCCTGGCAAGACAAACAAACCAAATGGTTTAATACACTCGAAACAAACCTCTTAAATCAATCAGAAAAATTAGTTATTAATGAAACTGAGCTTCAAGACTTTATTGTTTTTTTTCAGGAGTTCAATACAGACAACCCTGATTTAAAGCTTACTATCTCACGCTTTAATGAGCCTTTTGAATTATTACTAGAACAAGCTAAACAAGCCGTAACTGCTCACAGGCAAGGTGAACATAAACAGGTAAGCTATTTACTTAGTAAGATAAAACGTAGCAGTCTTGCTCAGTTAGAGAGACTGTTTGAATCAGCACAAGAGCAAATAACTTTGGATTACAAACCAATTATTGTATTCACAACGAAAGACGGTATAAACCCTCATGTGGGGTTGCTGGTCGATAAAGTAGAAGACAGCCTAGATTATAAAAAAGAAGATATAAAACCATTAGATAAGCTAACTGATATAGGCTTTGATATAGATCCACAAACTAAAGGTATGATGCGAGGGTTAATAAAAATGGCAGAAAATCATAGTGTGCTTATCGATCCGAGTTCCATATTTAAGCCGACTGAACTACAGGTAGAAACTGAAAATACGGAAGCGTATGGCTTATTTTAGACACAAAAAAGCCGAGATAGCCTCGGCTTTTTAATAAAGCTTTTTATGCTATACGGTTGTTATAATGTCTTCTACTGCTAAACGTGCCTTTGGCAAACCATGGTTCCAGTCTTCGTCGGTATTAGGGTAACCCATTGCTAGTGCAACTTCACAAATATGACCGTCAAGTTCAGCATTAAACTTCTCACTAATTAGCTCCGGGTCAACGCCTTCCATTGGAGTCGACGCTATGTTCAATCGCGCTAATGTATGCAGCACATTACCAAGTGCTAAATAAACCTGCGCTTTAGTCCAACTACCGTTGTAACCTTTCTCATCTGTGTTCATTTCAGCGAACGCATATGCACCCATAAAGTTATCGCGCATATCAGCTGGTAAATGACCAGAGCTGACTTCTACATCAACACGCTTAGAAAATTTTTCTTTCGTAAACTTAGGATCATAAGCAAGTAATAATGTATGCGATGCTTCTTTAGCATGATGCTGATTAAACTGGTGTTTGTTAGCAAATGTATCGTGTAAGCGTTGTTTACCTTCTTCACTTTCAACCAAAATAAACTTCCAAGGTTGCGAGTTAATTGAAGAAGCTGACAAGCGAATAGCCTCTTTAATTACTTCAATATCTTCATCAGAAATACGTTTTGATGAATCATATTGCTTAGCGGTATAACGATTGTGTAAATCTTTGATAATTTGATGAGCCATGTTTTTCTCCAAAACTTATACTAAGTAAATATTTTATGAAGTTAGTTTAATTGGAAAGGATCATTTTGATAATAGTGAATACAGTTAAAAGACTATATAGAAAATATTGATAATTAAAATAGCCTAGGCGACCACCAAATTATAATGTAAGCATGTACTAAAAGTTCGGTATAGTTTGGCTATTTACTAAACCCCAGACAGCAAAAA
>NZ_PNDV01000096.1:0-31833 GCF_005930865.1 Pseudoalteromonas sp. S554
CGGCTTTTTTACGTCTGCAGGAAAGCAATCTTCAGTATTCCCTTCTCTAAAGCGTAGCGTCTGTTGAGCAAAGCGCCTCTTTGTAAAGAGTGTTTTGGTTATTGGTAGCACACCGACTTCAAATAAGAAAAACTCGTTAAATCAATGTGATGGTTTTTTGCTGTCTGTGGTTTAGTAAACTCACTATCCCTATACTTGAACAACTATTTCTTCATGGCTACCTGATAAATAACGTAATTAGATATACAGTATTGCCCTAGTAACCTCATTTTGCCCAATTCTCTTAATACACGGAGCTAATAACCTAGACGGTATTCAGAAATACAGCCCCTGTCTTAGATAGCATCATTTAGATTTCAGCAAGTTCCTTATATCTCTCATCGACTCTTAGCAGTTATTGATCTAAGCTAATTAAAAAATAATCTTGCGTGCTATATTTCAAGAGTATGTTTGATATAAAAATAACAAAGGCTTTTATATGGATAATTATCCTCAGGGTATTTTTTGTTGGTCAGAGCTTTGCACACATAATTGGAAAGAAGGTAAAGCTTTTTATACCTCTCTATTTGATTGGGGTTATGATGATCAGCCAATTGGCGATGGTATTTTTTACACTATGCTCCAGAAAGAGGGTGACGACATTGCCGCTATGTACGAAATGCAAAAAGAGCAAATTCAGGAGGGTGTTCCAAGCAGTTGGTTAACTTACATTGCTGTAGATGATGTAGATCATTGTGCAATTAAAGCGAAAGAGCTTGGGGCTAAAATAATTGCGGGTCCGCACAATGTTATGGATGCAGGTCGTATGCTCATGTTTACTGATCCGGGGGGAGCAACCGTTGCATTATGGCAAGGAAAAGATCATAAAGGATGTAAACGTTTATCAGAGCTATCAACGCCTTATTGGCATGAGTTAGCGACGCGAAATAGCAAAGTAAGTAATGAGTTTTACTGTGCTTTACTAGGTTGGAAGAGCGAAGTGAAACCTATGGACAACATGGAATATACTTTATTTATGGTAGACGGTAAGCCGATTGCTGGAATGCTGGAAATGAGTAGCGAATGGCCTGATGATGTCCCACCTCATTGGATGATTTACTTTGCAGTTGACGACTGTGATTCTGCCCTTAATAAGGCGAAAAAGCTGGGAGCCCAAGTATGTGTACCTTCTACTACAGTACCAGACGTTGGCCGATTTGGTGTTCTTTGTGATCCTCAAGGTGCTGTTTTTTCGGTGATCCAAACGAAGGATTAAAGCGTTTACAATATGCTGATAAGTGCATGAGAGGGTTGTCTTGCACTTAGCTACTTTGGTTATTGGCATTAACGTTTAATTTTTTGTTATTTTGTTATAATGCCAGTTATATAAATTATGCATGTTGAGTAGACAATGGAATTTGAACAAGATAGCAATTTAACGCTGCCGTTATTTTTATTAAACGAGTCCTTAAGTGAAAGGGATGTAGAGCAGCCTGATTTTGAAATATCAGTAGCGCTCGATGATGAGTTACTTGCTCAAATTTGCCAAAATCCCTCAGCGGACAGCAGCATAGCTATTACAATAACAAGTTATGAGCTGTTAATAGCCGATCCTTCTTACAAATACATGTTAGAACAATCACACCATGCGCAGATAACTTTAAATCATGGACCTGTATTGAGTGTTGTACTAAATACTGAGAATCAAGATGTATTTATATCTCCGCAGATGGATATGATGCCGACCTTTGATTTAGGTGATGAAGGCGAATGAATAAACTCATAGGCATCGTTACATTAGTTATTTTAAGTGGTTGTGCATACTTAGGTAATGCTCATTACAATGAGCTATTTGGCACTGAGCAGGCCCAGCAGCGTATCGTATCTCATACTACTGGCGAAGGGGCTAATTTTTTACAGAATGTGAAACCGGTGCTCGATACTCGGTGTGTTGTGTGTCATGGTTGTTACGATGCACCTTGTCAGTTAAAGCTATCATCCCCTGAAGGAATAGATAGAGGGGTAAGCAAAGACCTTGTTTACGACGGAACTCGTTTACTTGCTACAACGCCGAGTAGATTGTTATTTGATGCTACAACCACAGAGCAATGGCGAGAAAAGAACTTTACTCCTGTTTTAAATGAGCGAGTACAAACTGAGGAAGCTAACTTAGCTGGTAGCGTCTTGTTTAACAGTTTAGTACTGAAACAAAGCCATGAATTGCCTGCAAATGAAATATTAAATAATGAATTTGATTTTTCGCTGAGCCGCTCTCAAACCTGTGCCACTATGGGAGAATTTGATCAATTAGCGGGTGAGCAACCTCATGCTGGTATGCCTTATGGATTACCGGGCGTATCCCGTGATGAATTTAATCACTTGCAGACGTGGCTCAAAGCAGGCGGTAAAATGGCGCATATTGACCCGCCAACAGAGTATGAACTTGAGCAGGTAAAGCGTTGGGAAGCATTTTTAAACCAAGATGATTTGAAGTATCAGTTATCGGCTCGCTATATATACGAGCATTGGTTTTTAGCTCACATATATTTTGATCAAAAATCTCCTGATAACTTTTTTAAGCTCGTCCGTTCGAGCACACCTCCAGGCGAAAAAATAAAATTAATAAGCACACGTCGACCTTATGACGACCCTAAAGTTAACCGTGTTTACTACCGACTTTTGCATGATCGCAGCACTGTTTTATCTAAAACTCACTTACCTCTTAAGCTAAATGATGAAAAGTTGACGCGCTTGTACCAACAGTTCATTGCACCAGAGTATACGGTTAAAAGTATGCCTAGCTACAAGGCAGAGTCTGCATCTAATCCGTTTAAAACGTTTGAAGTGATCCCAATTAATTCTAAATATCAGTTTATGCTTGATGAAGCTGAGTTGATTATTATGGGCTTTATTAAAGGGCCTGTCTGTCGTGGTCAGATAGCGTTAAATGTGATTAACGACCACTTTTGGGTTGCTTTTGCTGATCCAAAAAAAGTGGCCACCCCAGCGGTTGGACAAATGATAATGCAGCATGAAGACGCACTTGAATTACCCGCCGCAGAAGAAAGTAATGCGTTCCCTATTGCTAATTGGGTTAAATACTCAGCTCTGGAGCAAAAATATTTAAAAGCAAAGGTCAATTTAGCGAATGAGATGTTTAAAGGCGGTGAGCATTTAACAACAGATTT
Organism: Pseudoalteromonas sp. S554; assembly: GCF_005930865.1. NCBI lineage: Bacteria > Pseudomonadati > Pseudomonadota > Gammaproteobacteria > Alteromonadales > Pseudoalteromonadaceae > Pseudoalteromonas > Pseudoalteromonas sp. S554. The sequence continues at coordinate 3,168 of NZ_PNDV01000096.1, forward strand.
ATTGTGGAAAGGAGATGGTCATAATAAAAATGCAGCACTGACTATTTTTCGTCATTTTGACAGTGCCACTGTGGTGAAGGGTTTCATTGGCCAAGAGCCAAAAACAACTTGGATTTTAGATTATGCCTTATTCGAGCGTATACATTATTTACTGGTTGCTGGTTTTGATGTTTACGGCAATATTGGGCACCAGTTAGTCACGCGTTTATATATGGATTTTTTACGCCTAGAAGGAGAACAAAACTTCTTAGCATTATTACCAGAAAAAAAACGAGATAAAATCAAAGGCCAGTGGTATCGTAAATCCCCACCAAGTCTTGCTGAGTTTTTTAAAAATAACCGTGAGTTTAGTCAGCCAAGCGGAATAACTTATAAAACAAACACCCCTCAAAAAGAATTGTATGCACTAATGAAAGAGGCGCTAAGTCCAGTGCTAAGTGAGCACTACGATTATAAGCAAGTACCTAAATCGTTAAGTGCCATTAATGCTATGCCGGCAAAAGCAGTAAATTTATTACCGCAGTTATCGTTTGTATTAGTAAAGCAAGATGACGATAGCCATAAGGCTTACACGATTATTCATCATAACGCGCATTACAATATTTCGAGCTTATTAAATGAAGACGGTCAACGAGCTTTTGACGAAGACACTGCAACAATCGTCCCTGGTTTTATAGGTGACTACCCAGCTTCCATTTGGTATTTGAATAATGAACAACAAGTTGAGGCTTTTGCTGAACAGTTACCTATGATGCAAGTAGAAGCTGATTACGCAGCCTTAAAAACTAAATTTGGAATTAGACGTTCTCATCCACAGTTTTGGCAATACAGCGATATTTTACACGCTACAGCAAAAAAATACCGTGGTGTTGAATATGGCTTGTTCGATTACAACCGTTTAGAAAATAGATAGTAAGCCCTCTTATATAGCCCAGCTCTGAGTTGGGCTTTTTTATATTTATAGATTAAGCATAGATATTGATGTAATTGGACTACACTTAAACCAAAAAGTTAGGCTAACTATGTTTGAAGTTGTTGCAAATATTCGCCTACGTAATCGGTGGGCATTAATCGCTATTGCGCTATTAATTAGTGTTTCTGTATCACTAATGCAGTACTTTTTTTCAGTACAGAAAAATGATGCAAACATTATTAACATTGCTGGTAAACAGCGAATGCTGTCGCAAAAAATTGCATGGCATGGTGATAAGTTATTAACCTCGCAAGTTCCTAGTACTAGTCATCAGCAGTCTTTAGATGCATCGCTCAGCCTATTTAAAGCAAACCATCAATATTTATTGTTAAAAAACGATAATGGTCAATATAAATACCTCAGCCCTGAGCTTATAAAGTTGTATACACAACCACCTGTTGAGCTAGATTTGCGCGTGCAAAAATTTATCCAACAGGTAGAAGGGCTGCTGTATAAACAGGAAAAAATAAACCCCGATGTGTTTTCTGTTAAGCGCATGGAAGAGTTACTAAAGTATTTAGATCAAGCTGTTGGCTTATTTGAAAAAGAGTCCGTTAAAAAAGTGGCGTGGGTGTCTTCAGCCGAGCTATTTTTTTGGTTGCTAACTATGTTATTGCTTATTGGTGTATTACGTTTTGTGTTCATACCGATGGAAAAGCAGATCACTAAGGCGTTATCAAAGTATCAACAGCAAAAAGATTTTGCGCAGCAAGTGAGTAAAAATAAAGAACACTTTATAGCTCGAGCAAGTCATGAGTTTAGAACGCCCCTACAAGGTTTTGTTACCTCGATTGATTCGTTAGAGGTCAGTAATAGCCAAAAATCGATTAAAACACAGGCCTCTTATTGCGCATCAAGAATAATAGCAATGCTTGACGAACTTCAAGATTTACAGACGCTTAGTTTGGGCCGTTGGGCATTAAAACCGTCAAATGAAAACTTACTTCAGTCATTCAATAAAGTGCTTTTAGGGTATGAATTTGGTTACAACCAAAAAGGCATTGCCTTAGTTAGAGCACTTGATTCGACACTTGACCAAGCTATAAAACTAGATCATCAACGCTTTCAGCAAGTGTTAGCTGAGTTAGTTGGCAACGCATTAAAGTTTACAGAAGAGGGGTCTGTTACTGTTAAGGCTTGTGTTAACAATAAGCAATTAACAGTAACAATAACGGATACAGGTTCAGGATTAACCAAGCCAGTCAGCAGGTTAACCTTTGATTCATCTAATCAAAATAATCACTTTCAAGGGTTAAGAACAGGCCTTGCAAGGGTGCAGTATATTGTTGATGCTTTTGACGGAAATATTGTGTTTGAAAATACATCGCCAAATGGGGTGTGCGTTACGCTAAAAATGCCCGTTGTGATTGATGAAAGTGCACCTTCGTTTAGTGCACTGTTACCTAAAAATATGCATTGTTTAGTTGTTGAAGATAACCCGTTAAACATGCACATTTTAACCCGTATTCTTTCACAGCTTAACTACAGCTATGAATGTGCAAAAAACGGAAAGGTCGCATGCGAGATGGCAACTAAAAACGAATACCAAGTCATTTTTATGGATTTAAATATGCCAATAATGGATGGCTTTGAGGCTATTAAAAAAATACGCATTTTTGACGCTAATACGCCTATTATTGTGGTTACCGCCAATACATCAGAAAGTGATATTGCAATTACCACTCAATTAGGTGCAAATGGGCATGTTTTTAAACCTATCAGCACGCAAGCGTTAGCTGAAGTGTTAATAGGTAGCTTAAACCCTAAATAATAAATTGATTATATAGCGTTATTTTCAGCGTTAATTTAGTAAAAATTATTTGCAATAGGTAAGCTAAAACGCTCAATTGGTCTTTTTCAAAGAGAGGTCTATTTGAGAAAATTACATGTATTTTTTCTGTAAGTGGGATACCAATCCGCCATCGTACTTAATCATCTTGTGGGGCTAAACGTGTCGCTTTCTGCGCTATAAAACGCCTATTTAGAAAAATTGAACAACGAAAATTCAACTTGTTATCAACAGTGTTTTTTAAATCAAAATCGGTTTCTTAATTAGTATTTGTTGAACTTAGCGCATTGATTTACGTTTTTTAATAGAGCTTAAACTAATAATATTAGCAACCCTTAGGGCAATTAATATCACCCTAGGTATAACAATGAGGTTAGAGTCGAGTAACACTGAAACCTTTATCTTTTAACTGCTTTATTAAACCATGCTGCTCTGGTAAGTGCAGCGCGCCTACTGCAATAAATAGCTTTTCGTTATTTAAGCGAGGAACAAGTTGCTCTACCCATTTGTTATTACGGTTTATTAGCATGACTTGCTCGCTTATTTCACCATAATTACTCTCGTCAAAACTCATGTTGTAGTACTCGGTAAGGGTATCCATATCGCCATTTTTCCATGCGTTTACTAGCTTAATAAAGTATGTATTAATATCGCTAAGCTGTTCAAAGGTTTCTTCAATCATTTCATTACTTAATAGCGCCATACCATCAAACATTTGTAACTGCTGCTCTAGGGTTTCTAGTTCACCAATTTTAATGTTGTTCTCTTTAGCGTAAGCAAGTACTTGCTTGTCTATGCCTGTTTGATCAGAAAAGCCTGCATTTTGAAACTCAATTTGCATCATAGTCACCATTACAGCCCAAGGTTTGAAGTTGCTAAACATAGCAATATCAATCGATTTTTTTGCAAAGTAATTTTTAAGCTTATTGTAGTTTTGTTTTGATAGTTCTGTTTGTAATGTTTTACCATTTTTAAGCATCATTAATGGCATTGAGCGCTGTTGCATTTGAAATGGAGTCAGTTTGCTAATATCCACTTCTACAATAACGTGTTCGCTCTCATCAATCGCTTTGGTAACGTTTGCTGGTAAGCCTTTCATGCTGGCGTCACCTACGTGTACGGTGCCAAACAAATACGAGCTAGTGCCATTTTTTTCTACTTTATATAAAGCTGGTGCCGCAACGTTATTAAAACTAAGTACTGTAAATAGCACCATAATAAAAAAATGACTAATACGAGGTATCGCTTTCATAGTTTGTCCTTCAAATCCTGTTGTTGAGTCAAACAAATACTAACCTAAATTTGCCTATACAGCAGTGCTAAATTCAGTATTTATCAATCGTCTTTTGTGAGGTTATTGGTACTAATATGTGCGCTCAGTGGAGTATTTGTTCTATTTACGTTTTTTGATTTAGTACAGTTGCAAACCATGATTATTAAAACTATTCGGAAGGTCTAAACATTATCTGTATAAAAAATTAATTTAATTTTTACTAAAACTCAAAAATTAATCAAACCATAAATGGGGAATATAAGAATAGTGAATTTCTATACTTTAAATTAAAACATAAAAATTCCTTTATGGTTGTATTTAGTGAATTTTAAAACCACTTAATTTGAGTTTTAGCAGTTTTTTTGAATTGAATTTGGTGTTGACTTAAGCCGCTCAGCGCGGTACTAATACATAACAGAGCGAGAGATAAACTTTCGCAACAAATTATTTAAATTTGGTGTTAATTACATGCTTACAACTGCACTTAAACTAGTCCTTATTATTATCGTGGTGATTATTCCCGCGAGGGCTTTGTAGTGCTATAAACTTGAGCATTAAAAAGCCCTCCGCACTTAACAGTTCGGAGGGCTTTTTAGTTTTAAGGGTAAAAATTAATTAGGTTGTCACTGAAGAATGAGGATTTATTAATGACAGGCGCAGAACTCACAATCGACTTATTAGCCAAACACGGCGTTAAAGAGGTATTTGGCTACCCTGGTGGAGCCATTATGCCAATTTACGATGCGCTGTATGGTGCGCCAGTCAAGCATTACCTCACTCGCCACGAGCAAGGTGCTGGTTTTGCTGCTGTAGGTTATGCCCGCAGCACAGGTAAATTAGGCGTATGTTTAGCAACATCAGGCCCTGGGGCTACTAACTTAATAACAGCACTTGCAGATGCAATGATGGACTCAGTACCATTATTAGCAATTACTGGCCAAGTACCTACTGCAGCCATTGGCTCTGATGCATTTCAAGAAGTGGATGTACTAGGTATGTCGCTTTCATGTACAAAACACAGTTACATGGTCGAGCGTCCAGAAGATTTAGCCGAAATACTACAAGAGGCCATGCACTTAGCCCAAAGTGGTCGCCCAGGTCCTGTGCTTGTAGATATTCCAAAAGATATTCAAATGGCGCAAGTGCCTTTTAAACCATGGCTAGCCGCTGATGAATACTTACCGCAGCTTGATTTAAACCAAGTGGCCATTGCCAATCAGTTATTAAGTGAAGCTAAGCAACCTGTGGCGTATGTAGGTGGCGGTGTACAAGCCGCTGATGCGCAAAATGAGTTAATGCAGTTTTTAAATAAAACGCAGATGCCTGCGGTATCAACACTTAAAGCGTTAGGTAGCGTATTACCAGATTACGAACACTACCTAGGCATGCTAGGCATGCACGGTACACAAGCCGCTAATATAGCGGTGCAAGAGTGTGATGTTTTAGTGTGTATAGGCGCTCGCTTTGATGACCGCGTAACTGGGGATTTAGCTAAATTTGCCGCTAAAGCAAAAGTAATTCATTTAGACATAGATGCGGCCGAAGTAGGTAAACGTAAACCAGCTAAAGCCTCATTAATTGCTGATTTAAAAACCTCATTACCGGCACTTGAGTGCTTTGTAACCTCTAAAGCATGGTGCGATATAAATAAGCAGTTAAGCGTAAAACATGCGTGGCGATATGACTACCCAGGCGAAAAAGTATTTGCCCCGTATTTATTGAACCAATTAAGCCAGCGTATGCCAAAAACAGGCGTAGTGTGCTGTGATGTAGGGCAGCATCAAATGTGGGTAGCGCAACACATGAAGTTTAGCCACCCGAGCAACCATTTAAGTAGTGGTGGCGCAGGCACTATGGGCTTTGGTTTACCAGCGGCTATTGGCGCACAAGTAGCACGTCCAGACGATTTTGTAATAACGGTGTCGGGTGATGGCTCAATCATGATGAACATTCAAGAGCTTGCGACTATTCGCCGTAACAATTTACCAGTAAAAATACTAATATTAGATAACCAACGCTTAGGTATGGTTCGCCAATGGCAGGAGCTATTTTTTGAAGGACGTTACTCTGAAACAAACCTTTCAGATAACCCTGATTTTGTTCAGTTAGCCGCTGTATTTGGTATTCCTGGGCAAACAATTACACATGCAAATCAAGTTGATGATGCAATAACAGCATTAGTTAACAGCAAAGGGCCGTATATAGTACATGCCTGCATAGACGATAAAGAAAACGTATGGCCACTTGTACCACCAGGGGCTGCAAATGACGAAATGATTACGGAGAAAGCACAATGAAACACAGCCTAACTATTGCATTAAAGAGCCAAAGTATAGCGGTCGAGCGTTTTTTACGTGTAGTGCGTCACCGTGGTTTTGATCTTACGCATTTTCAGCTCAATATGGATGATGGCCACTACAATGTTGCAATGACAGTAGACAGCGATAAACCAATCCATCTTTTAACAAGCCAGTTAAATAAGCTGGTGGACGTTAAAGAAATCACTTTACAAAATTTACAGCAACAAGCTGTGTAATTGCTAACAACACAAATTTACGAGTAATTGAATAACTGTTACTCACCAATTTTTAGAATGAGGAATGCCCGCTTACACAGCGGCAAAACAGAGGTAACTATGGCTAAATTAAGAAGTGCAACAACAACTGAAGGACGTAAACGCGCAGGCGCACGTGCATTATGGCGCGCAACAGGCATGACCGACACCGACTTTGGTAAACCAATTATTGCTGTAGTTAACTCGTTTACGCAATTTGTGCCAGGGCACGTACACCTTAATCAGCTAAGTGAGTTAATGGCTGAAACAATCACGCAAGCGGGTGGTGTACCAAAAGAATTTAATACTATTGCAATTGATGACGGTATCGCAATGGGCCACGGGGGCATGCTTTACTCACTGCCTTCGCGCGATCTCATTGCCGACTCAGTTGAGTACATGGTTAACGGCCACTGCGCCGATGCGATGATCTGTATTTCTAACTGTGACAAAATCACCCCAGGGATGATGCTTGCAGCGCTACGCTTAAACATACCGGTTATTTTTGTATCGGGCGGACCAATGGAAGCGGGTAAAACGAAACTTGCTAACATTGATATCAAATTAGATTTAGTCGATGCCATGGTAAAAGGCGCTGATGAAACAGTAAGTGATGCAGATTCAGAGCAAGTAGAGCGCTCTGCATGTCCTACTTGTGGGTCGTGTTCAGGTATGTTTACTGCAAACTCAATGAACTGTTTATTAGAAGCTATTGGCCTTGCACTACCGGGTAACGGTACAACGCTTGCAACCCATAAAGATCGTAAGCAGCTATATGTAGAAGCGGGTGCTCGCATTGTTGATTTATGCCGTGAGTACTACCAAAAAGATAACCAAGACGTATTGCCACGCGCTATTGCTAACAAAACAGCCTTTATGAACTCTATGGTTGTTGATATTGCTATGGGTGGTTCATCTAACACCGTACTGCATTTACTAGCAGCCGCACAAGAAGCTGGCGTAGATTTTGACATGTCGCACATTGACGAGTTATCTCGTAAAACCCCATTTTTATGTAAAGTAGCTCCAGCAACAGCGCAGTACCACATTGAAGATGTTCACCGCGCTGGTGGCATGATGGCAATTGTGCGTGAGCTAGGCAAAGCCGGTTTAGTTGATTTATCGGTAAACCACGTTGCAGGTATGACTATGGGTGAGCTTGTTAAAAAATGGGATGCGACAGATCCTAAAAACGAAGCGGCACAAAAGTTTTACCGCGCGGGACCAGCTGGCATTCGTACTACAAAAGCAATGAGCCAAGAGTGTCGTTGGGATGAAGGCGATAACGACCGCGAACATGGTTGTATCCGCAGTGTTGAACACGCATTTAGACAAGATGGCGGCTTAGCTGTACTTTCAGGCAACTTAGCGGTTGATGGCTGTATTGTTAAAAGCGCGGGCGTAGTTGACGAAATGCTGCATTTTGAAGGCACTGCAGTGGTATACGAATCACAAGATGATTCAGTAGAAGGCATTTTAAACGACGAAGTAAAAGCCGGTGATGTTGTGGTTATTCGTTACGAAGGCCCTAAAGGCGGTCCTGGTATGCAAGAAATGCTTTACCCAACGAGCTACTTAAAATCAAAAGGTTTAGCTGAAAAGTGTGCGCTGATCACAGATGGACGCTTTTCGGGCGGCACGTCTGGTTTATCTATTGGCCACGTATCGCCAGAGGCGGCAAGCGGTGGTGCTATTGCGTACGTTGAAAATGGCGACAAAATTATTATTGATATTGCAACGCGTGAGATCACGCTTGCATTAAGCGAGGAAGAGCTTGAAGCGCGTAAGCAAAAGCAATTAGCGCGTGGTAAACAGGCGTATAAGCCCCTTGACCGTGAGCGTTATGTTTCGTCGGCATTAAAAGCCTATGCACTACTTGCAACTAGTGCAGATAAGGGCGCAGTGCGTGACTTAGAGAAACTGGAGGAGCTGAGCTAATTATGGTTTCTCAAGAGCTCGATTATTTTCGTGCAATTATTCAAGCAAATATGGAGCCCTTGGCTAAAGTCACTGAGGTCAGTGAAATGCCTGACCTTAGCGCTAAACTTGGCAACCATGTATGGCTTAAACGTGAAGATCAACAGCCCGTGTATTCGTTTAAATTACGCGGCGCATACAATAAATTAAATAAGTTGCCAAAAGGGTCTGTTGTAATTACTGCATCGGCTGGTAACCATGCTCAGGGTGTTGCATTAAGCGCTTCGCATTTAGGGCATAAGGCAACGATTGTAATGCCTGTTACAACACCAGAAATAAAAGTTAACGCCGTACGCGCTTTAGGCGGTGAGGTTGTATTGCATGGACATCAGTTTGATGTAGCTAAAGCGCACGCGCTTGAGCTCACAGAGCAGCGTAATGGCATTTTTGTCCCACCATTTGACGATCCTGACGTTATTGTTGGGCAAGGTACTGTAGCGCGAGAACTCATGCAGCAGCTCAATGAGCTTGATGCGGTATTTATTCCCGTTGGAGGCGGTGGCTTACTGGCAGGCATGGCTGTTTATATAAAGTCACTTCGTCCTGATATCAAAGTCATTGGCGTAGAAGCTGATGAGAGCGCCTGTTTACAAGCTGCACTTGAAGCGGGTGAACCGGTAGAGCTTGACCTAGTAGGTAGTTTTGCCGATGGTGTAGCGGTTAAAATTATTGGCAAGGAAACATTTCGCTTAGCACAAAAGTTTTGCGATGAAGTAATCACTGTGACTAGCGATGAAATTTGCGCCGCCATGCAAGATATTTTTGTGTCTACTCGTGCAATTGCAGAGCCTTCTGGCGCTCTTGCAACGGCAGGGCTTAAAAAGTGGAGCCAACAATCGCTCTTAAAAGGGTTGCATTTAGCAGCTGTGCTTTCGGGCGCAAATTTAAACTTTGATCGCTTACGTTATGTCGCTGAGCGCACTGCGCTAGGTGAAAAAAACGAAGCGTTATTAGCCGTTACCATCAAAGAAGAAAAAGGCAGTTTTAAACAGTTTTGTGCGTCTTTAGGTGGCCGTGCTATTACTGAGTTTAACTACCGTTATGCAGGGCCTGGTGAAGCGCAAATATTTGTAGGTATTGCTCTGCGCCAAGGAGAGCAGGAGCTCAATGAGCTCAAGCAGGACCTAACTCAAAACGATTACACATTTTGCGACTTATCAGATAATGAACTTGCTAAATTGCACGTACGCTATATGGTTGGCGGTAAAGCACCCGAAAAACTGCATGAACGTTTGTTACGTTTTGAGTTTCCAGAATACCCCGGCGCACTAGCGCGCTTTTTAGATACGCTAGGCAACGATTGGAATATCACATTATTTCATTATCGGAGTCAAGGCGGCTCAATGGGTTATGTATTAGCCGGTTTTGCTATTGAACCTGAGCAATTTGAGACTTTTAACGAGCATTTAAATGACTTAGGCTATAGCGTGCAAGATGAAACGCATAATCCGTGTTTTACACAGTTTTTAACGACGCAACCTCTTTCAGAAAAAACCGCAAAGCTCGCTTCAGTTTAACAGCCATTAAAGAGCAAGTACCTTACAAGGGTGCTTGCTTTATCATTTGTTTTACATATAGTTACTGATACCGTCATTAACTTGAGGAAACTTGGTTGTTACTTAAAGGATTAATACTTGGATTGTGTTTTTTTTGTGGCCAAATTGCGGCGCAAGAATCGGTCACTTTACAATTAAAATGGACGCATCAGTTTCAGTTTGCTGGTTACTACATGGCTAAAGAAAAAGGGTTTTATAAAGATGTGGGTCTTGATGTAACCATAAACCCAGCAGATCTAACAATGCCCGATGCGTTTAGTGCTGTGGCTAATGGCGACGCCGAGTTTGGTGTAGGTCACTCGGGTATTTTACAGGAACGTATAAACGGCCAATCTTTTGTAGCAATGGCGCCTATCTTGCAATATTCACCTTATTGCTGGATGGTCAAAGACACCTCTGATATTTTTCATCCTCGTGATTTTGTAAATAAGCGTATAAGTAAAGTGAGTCACAATGATAGCAATGAGTTAATGGCTATGCTGACACGCAGCGGAGTTAATACGCGTTTGCTTAGTGTATACAACGGTGACAACCCAAGCCAAGCCTGGATTGAGAACAGGCTCGATGCGATGCAAGTTTATCTATCTACAGAGCCCTACAATATGACTCAAAGAGGTATATCACATCGCCTAATATGCCCTCAGCGTTACGGTATAGACGTTTATGCAGATATCTTATATACCACTGGAAAAATGTTAAGCACATCCCCAGAAACCGTTGAAAAATTTTACCAAGCCAGCCTAAAGGGGTGGCGCTACGCAATGATGAATATGGATGAGGCCATTGCGGTTACCCAAATACTTTACGCACCTAACAAAAGTTTCCATGAATTAGCATACGAGGCTGAAGTATTAAAAGAGTACATTATGCCAGCAACAACTAGCCTGGGGCATATGTCTATTCCAAAATGGCGCCTAATTGCAGACTTGTACGGTATTCACCAAACTGATTTTGATAATGTTAAAGCCAGTTTTATTTATAAATATCAGCGACCAGAAAAAATGGAACTATCGTGGATGTTAATTGCAGCGATGATTGTGAGTGTTATCTCTATACCGTTGTATTTGCGCTTAATGTTTAGTAAAAAAATAACCGTTTAATGGCTGTTAATGTTAATGTTACTGATACAATTGGCTACCTTTCAATAAATTAAGCTGTTATGACATTAGCCGAGCAATTTACTTCACTTGACTCTATTTTAAAGCGTACTCGTACCTATTGGCAGTGCACCGCTTTTGACTTTGATGCGATCCCTTGGCCCGAACTGCGAGGCATATTAAATAGCTTAACAGATGAGCAAGTAGCAACGCTTGATACCAAGCAGAATGAATTAATAGACTTCTTTAATCCACACATTAAGTTACTTGATGAATTACAGCTATTATGTAAATTACCTCAGGCAAATACCCTCCGATATAATTACCCTTTTTGGATTAGTAACGGCATAAAAGGGCGTAAATTCGAACAACTCCAAGACTTTGTATCTGCGTTGCCAAACACAAAATTACCGGTATTAGAATGGTGTGCGGGTAAAGGGCACTTAGGTCGTATGCTCGCATTTAACGGTGCCACGCAGGTCAGCAGTGTTGAGTTGCAAGCAACATTATGCGAACAAGGCCAAAAAGCAGCACTGCAACAAGGCTTGGCAATGCAATTTAGCCAAGTTGATGTATTAAAAGATGATACTACATCACTTTTTAATACACAGATGCATGCTGTGGCGCTTCATGCATGCGGCGCTTTACATCAGGCTATGATGCGCAAAGCAATAGCTGCAAACGTGCAGCAAATTAGCTTTTCACCTTGTTGCTATCATTTATTCACACCTAACGATTACTTACCAATGAGCGAGCTTGCCAAGCAAAGTCAGCTTAGATTAACTCATCGTGATTTAAAACTGGCTTTGCAAGAAACAGTAACCGCGCCAACTCGTGTTGATAAAATACGAAAAACAGAACTTGAGTGGCGGTTGGGCTTTGATGCACTCAGGAGGTCAATTACTAATGAATTGCACTATGTTAGTGTTCCCTCTGTTAATAAGGCCGTGTTCTCAGGTTCATTTAAATCATTTTGTGAGTGGGCGGGCGATAAAAAAGCCTTAAAAATACCGCAAGATGTTGATTATGAATATTTTTTATCAGTGGGTGTGGCTCGAAAAAAGATCACTGACAGAGTTGAACTGGTTCGACATGTGTTCAGAAGAGCAATTGAGGTTTGGCTTGTGCTCGATCGTGCTTTATATTTGCAACAGCATGGCTATCAAGTAAGTATTAAAACCTTTTGTGAAAAGCAGTTAACGCCTCGGAATATTTTAATTCTTGCCAATACTAACCCTTCAACCAACAACTAGTCGTTTTGGCTTAATAAGAGATGCAATGAGAAAATTAAAAAATTTGTTCGATAATAATAAAAACTGGGCTGCGCGAACAAGCGAAGCGAATCCAGAGTTTTTTAAAATTTTATCTATGCAGCAAAACCCTGAGTACTTATGGATTGGTTGCTCAGACTCTCGTGTACCCGCAAACCAAATAGTTGATTTATTACCCGGAGAATTATTTGTACACCGTAATGTAGCAAATGTCGTTGTACATACCGATCATAACTGTTTATCTGTTATGCAGTATGCGGTAGAAGTACTAAAAGTTAAACACATAATGGTTGTTGGCCATTATGGGTGCGGTGGCGTTCAAGCTGTACTAAGTGATGCAAAGTTTGGTTTTATTGATAACTGGCTTCGACATGTTGGCGATGTAAAAGAAAAGCACATAGAGCAACTTAACAGCATTGACGAAGAGCAGCGCTTAAGTCGCCTTATTGAGCTTAATGTAATAGAACAAGTACGCAATGTATGCCGTACCAATATTGTGCAAGATGCATGGGAGCGCGGCCAAGATTTAACAATACATGGTTGGGTTTATGGTTTAGAAAACGGCCACTTACATGATTTAGAAGCCGTTGTTACGTGCGCGGAAGAAGAGTCGGACAGTTATAAACGTGCAATACAACATGTTTTTAAAAAAGCAGGTTGTGAGTAAATAAATGACAAAAACGGCGGTTGTTATTGGCGCAACAGGTTTAGTTGGGTCTGAGCTTTTAACTGCATTACTCAGTTGCGCTGAGTATAGTCAGGTTGTCGCGATAACACGCCGAGCGTTACCACTTTCCCATCCTCAGTTAACTAATCACGTTATTGATTTTGAAAAGTTGACTCAATACCGCGATTTCTTTAAAGGTGATGTGTTTTTTTCGTGCTTAGGGACTACGCTTAAGCAAGCGGGCTCTGTAGATGCGCAGCGTAAAGTGGATTTTGACTATCAATTTATCGCCGCACAACTTGCAGCATGCAATGGCATAAGCCATTATTGTTTAGTGTCATCAAGTGGTGCTAACGCAAATAGCAATAGCGCTTATTTAAAAATGAAGGGGCAGCTAGAGCAACAGGTTGTGCCATTAGCATTTAATAAAATAAGTATTTTTCAACCGTCGTTGTTAATAGGTGAGCGAGATCACTTTAGATTAGCTGAAAAAATAGGCAGTGTGATTTTACCATTGCTTACAAAAATTGGTTTCTTAAAGCGTTATAAACCTATAACAGGAAAGCAAGTTGCTTTAAAAATGTTAGCGGTGAGCTTAGAGCAAAAAGAGGCGCAAAAATATTATGTGCTTGATGAGTTATTTATCTAGATTTTTGTTAGACATAAAAAAGCAGCTCAGGCTGCTTTTTTATGTGTTGAATTAATTATTCTGCGTTTGTATTTTCGTTTAGTTGCTGTTCAAGAATAGCGACTTTAGCTTCTAGCTCAGTTAGTTTTTCGCGTGTACGGATAAGTACTTGGCTTTGAATATCAAATTCTTCTCGGCTAACAAAGTCCATCTCAGCAAGTTTGTTTTGTAAAACTTGCTTTGTTTTACCTTCTAGCGTGTCTGCTAAATTTTTTACACCTTGTGGCATATTACTCGTAATTTGCTTAGCAATTTCTTCTAGTTTTGCTGGGTTGATCATAATTGTCCCTTCGGCCTTGCCTAAAATGAATATAACTAATATTACCTTATACCCACCTCATTTAACACATGATCATGTTTAGGTAATTAATTATGGCAATTGCTATGCCTGTAGTAATGGTTACGTTAAAATTGCGCGTCTTTTAAATCTTTCTGGTCGTTATGAAACTCAATCCAAAACAAGATGAAGCAGTAAAATACATTAGTGGTCCATGTTTAGTACTTGCTGGTGCCGGTTCTGGAAAAACCCGCGTTATTACAAACAAAATTGCTTACTTAGTGCAAAAATGTGAATACAAAGCACGTAATATTGCAGCGGTTACCTTTACTAATAAAGCGGCTAAAGAGATGCGTGAGCGTGTATTACAAACGCTTGGCAAGCAAGAAGCAAAAGGGTTATGGGTATCAACGTTTCATACACTGGGTTTAGAAATAATAAAAAAAGAAATAAGTACACTTGGCTTTAAACCTGGTTTTTCGTTGTTTGACGATCAAGATACCAACCAGCTGTTGTCGGAGCTCACTGAAGATGAATTAAAAAAAGACAAAGATTTACTCAAGCTACTTAAAATGGAAATTGGTAGCTGGAAAAACGAATTAGTATTGCCAGAGCAAGCAATACGTGAAGCGCGTGACGCGCAAAAGGCGTTATTCGCGCAGCTATATGCGCGCTATCAAACACAATTACGTGCTTATAATGCATTAGATTTTGACGATCTAATAATGATCCCTACGTTACTACTTACTAGCAATGCAACATCTCGTGAGCGTTGGCAGCAACGCTTTAAATACTTGCTGGTGGATGAATACCAAGATACCAACACCAGCCAGTATCAGCTTGTAAAGCTACTCGTAGGTGAGAGAGCACGCTTTACTGTAGTGGGCGACGATGACCAATCGATTTACTCATGGCGTGGTGCACGTCCGCAAAACCTTGTTCTTTTGAGTAAAGATTATCCCGGACTTAGGCTTATAAAGCTTGAGCAAAATTACCGAAGCGCGCAGCGAATACTTAAATCTGCCAATATACTCATTGCCAACAACCCGCACGATATAGAAAAAAAACTATTTAGTGAGTTAGGGTACGGTGAGCCGATAAAAGTTATTGGGTGTCGTGATGAAGAGCATGAGTCGGAGCGTGTAGTTGCTGAAATTATTTCGCATAAATTTATGAAGCGCACCAGCTACAAAGACTACGCTATTTTGTATCGTGGTAATCACCAAGCACGCGGCTTTGAAAAGTCATTAATGAGCAACCGTATCCCTTATAAAATAAGTGGCGGCATGTCGTTTTTCGCGCGTTCAGAAATTAAAGACATAATGGCGTACTTGCGCTTACTCGTGAACCAAGATGACGATAACGCATTTTTACGTATAGTGAACACGCCGCGACGAGAAATAGGCACAGTAACGCTTGAAAAGCTGGGTACTTTAGCCAACGAAAAACATCAAAGTTTGTTTGCTACCTGTTTTGATAACGACCTAGGCTACAGGCTAAAAGGGCGTGGTTTTAACGCTTTAGCTGGGTTTGCTCGATGGATTGTCGAATTGTCAGATAACGCGGTACGCAGTGATACGTTAGAGGCAGTGAAAGATTTAGTGCGTAATATTAATTACGAAGCCTACCTATACGAATCATCGCCCAGTGCTAAAGCGGCCGAAATGAGAATGAAAAACGTCTCTGAATTATATCGTTGGATCACAGACATGCTAACCGGAGACGCTGACAACGAGCCGATGACGCTTGCCGAGGTGGTTAGTAAACTTACATTGCGTGATATGCTTGAGCGTAACGAGGAAGAAGATGAGTCTGATGCAGTTCAGCTACTTACATTGCATGCTTCTAAAGGCTTAGAATATCCGTATGTGTTTATGGTTGGCATGGAAGAAGGGTTATTACCTCATCAGGTAAGTATTGATGAAGACAATGTAGATGAAGAGCGCCGACTCGCTTACGTGGGTATTACGCGTGCTCAGCAAGAGTTAACATTAACTTATGCAAAAATTCGCCGTCAATTTGGTGAAACTTATGAAACAGAGTTAAGTCGATTTGTGCAAGAGTTACCGCAAGATGATTTAGCATTTGAAAACAAAAAGGCGCCTAGTTCGCAGGCAGAGCGAATGGAAAAAGGGCAGGCCAGGGTAGCAAACTTACGTGCTATGTTTAAAAAGCCTGAGTAATACACAGGCTTAAATAGACTGGCTGAGGTGTCCTTGATTTGGCTTAGAGCACGGTAGTGTATGCTGTTTGCCAACAAAATATGACAAGCCATGTTTCTCCAATAAGGCTCTAAAATTAAGAATAGAGGGTCCTTTTGCAATGACCTTCATTTTTTTGAGCTTAGTGATAGGAAGCACACCTTGTAGTTGCAGGTCGTAACTATCTTGTTGCAATATTCGCTTGCTAAAGGTGGAGCTAAGCAATAGATAGTCAAAATTTACATCGGTTAATAGGTTAAGTTCACATCTGTCTTTAGCAAAATTATTTAAGCCAATTGAGTAGCCTAACAAAGATAATCGCTTAAGATTTTCTAGCTGAGTAGCACATGCATGGCGAATTTCTTGCTCATCAAAAAGTAAACAAAGTTGGCTTGGGCCACGTTGTTTATGTAACACATCAACAAATAAAGTAAATTCGTGTTTTTCAAGTAATAAGCAAGAGCATGGTACTAATGCCATTGCCACATTTGCATTTATGGCCTGCGTGTAAGCACACGCTAGCAGTTGCAACTCTACTTTTAAGTGTTGCTCTTTGTCGGTAGCAAATTTTTTCAAAACCTCAAAACTGGTAAACCCTAAAATTGGGTGCTCACCGAACGCTTCAAATAGCGATTCAGATTGCTGTTGCTCGTTTAGTGTAATAATTTCTGAGCTTCTAAAGCTCATTGGCATGACATCAAGATGATGCAGTGCTTTTTGCCCTACATCAGCTATTGATTGAGTGAGTAACGGATGAAACAGCTCGTAACGATTTTTTCCAGAATTTTTTGCATGATACATCGCGGCATCGGCATCACGAATAATTTCGTCGGTATGTTTATAGCTTTGTTTTGAGTAGTTTATCCCAATGCTAGCACCGCTTTGCAGCAAAGTGCCATTAATATTAAAAGGCTTTTTCATTAAATCGATAATACGATTAGCCACATCTTCGGCCTGCTGTGGTTCGGTTAAATGCGTTAGTAAAATAACGAATTCATCTCCACCTAAACGGGCTAACAAATCATGTTCACGAATACATTGTGAAAACAGCTCACTCACATTAATTAAGAACTGATCGCCAGCTTGGTGACCTAGTTGGTCGTTAATATCTTTAAACTTATCTAAATCAATAAACAGAACAGCAAATTGACGCTCTGGAAAACGCTGAAAGTGTTGAAGCGTTTTTTCTAATTGGGTTAAAAATAAACTGCGGTTTGGCAAGCTTGTTAACGAATCGTGATGGGCGTCATGATAAAGCTGCTGCTCTATTTTTTTTCGTTCTTCAATTTGCATTTGCAAATGCAAATTAGTTTGTTGCAGTTCTTTTGTTTTTTCGTTTACTCTAAATTCAAGCTCTTGGTGACTTTTAGCTATAGCCTGATTTGCTAGCTTAGTTTGTAAAACAGCCGCTATTTGGTGCGATACAAACGTAATTAATTCGTTATCGTCTTGACTAAAAATATGTTTATTGTTGTATGCTTGGCACACAATAAGGCCAATAACACCCTGCGATGTTTTTAAAGGTGCACCTAGCCAGCTCGTCGCTTTTTGTTTGTTAGGAACGGGGGCTGAACGTTGTACCACGCCACTATTTAATAATGCTTGTGCTTTTTCTGGGTTAATAAGCTGCGTTTCTTCGGTGCTTATTACTAATTCGCTGTAGCCTTTGGCAAACTGACGGGGCTGAGTATTTTCCTTATATTCATCAACACAGTAAGGGAATGTTATCCAGCCTGAGTCTTTGTCATAGAGTGCAATATAAAGATTTTCTGCGTAGGTAATTGTTTTTATTATGCCATGTATTTTAACGTAAGCATCATCAAGGTTTTTAGCTTGAGTGGCGATTTCAGATACTTTAAATAAAATTTGTTGACGTTGCAGCGCGCGTTTACGATTAGCTACTTCAAGATTAAGTGCATCGTTACTTTGAGTCAGTGCTCGAGTACGAATTTTTACTTCTGACTCTAAATACTCACGTTTTTTTACACGTTCTATCGCCGTCGCTAAATACAGCGACATCACTTCAAGAAGTTGTATTTGCTGGGAGTTATAACTTTGATTTACGTCATAGCTTTGAGCGGCTAACACACCAATAATATTTTTTTCTTGGTACACAGGTACACCTACCCAATGTTCAGCGGGTGTGCCTAGCGCTTTGAATAAGCCATTAGCGGCTGCCTCTTGCATTTGCTGTTTTGTAAAGTATGTGGTTTTACCTTCTTTAAATACGTAACCGGTAGCACCTTCATCAAAACTATTAGAGTGATTTAGTGGTACTGCAATGCCATCTTTTTCATCTGAAAAATAAGAAAGCTCTAATGTTTGGCACTGCTGGTTTTGTAAAACAACGTAAAAGCTTTTACTGGGGACATACTTTTGTAAAATATCGTGTATAGCGGGATAAAGTAGTGTTAACTCCGCAACCGTACTCGCGCGCTCAGAAAGTTGGATAAGCGCATTTTGCAAATGGTGTGATTGCTTGTACTTTTCGAGTAGGGTTTTGAGGCGTTTATTTTGATACGCTAATCTACGCGATGAAGGGAGTTTATCTTCCAATGATGTAACCGATATTATTATTGTATAGTTATTAGACTTATACTTTCACTTTTAGTGCTTAGCGTCAAGCTGATATTCTAATAAAAATAATGGTTAACGCGGTATTTTGGGCATAAAAAAAGGCTTAACAAGTTAAGCCTTTTTTTATGTATAACTGAGCGTTATTCTGCTGTCATGAAGTCGATTGCTGCGCTTATTTCATCGTCAGAACAATCCATGCATGTGCCTCTAGCTGGCATTGCATTAAAGCCGTTAATTGCATGCTCAAGAAGCGTATCTTTGCCTTTGGCAATACGCGGTGCCCAATCGTCTGCAGATTTAGGTGCACCTAATGCGCCTGTACCATGACATGCAAAGCACGCAGCCTGGTAAACTTGCTCACCAGAGCGAGGCCCTGTTGGCGCGGCAGCTACTGCAGCTTTATCACCTTCAAGGTACACAGCACCAACAGGTGCTAAACGCTTTTTAATTGCATCTTCAGTCATAGAGTTATCATATGGCTGTGCGTATGCTGTAGTTGCTAACACTAATAATGCTAATGCTGTTAATTTTTTCATTTTGCCTTGCTCACTTCGATTTGAACGTGATCAATCACGATATAGATGACGGAAATTACGCCGATTATAACTCTCTGAGGCAATTTATAAAATGCTAAGAGGTATTTTTATTACTAAAAACTGGCTACTTTTTGCGTTAGCTCAACAAAAATAAGTGCCTTGGCGTATTTATTTAGCCAATATACCTGGTCATCTAATAAATAACCTTTGTTACAATCAATTTAATGCTAGTACGGATTTAACAAGTTTTTCGATCCCCTCATCTGCTTCAACAATCGATTGCGCTAGCATGTAAGCAGGTGTAGTCACAATTTTATTGTGTTGATCAATTACAACGTCATCAACGTCACAATTTAAGTGTGTTGCGCCAAGCTTAGTGAGTGCGGCTGCTGTGTCTTTATCGTTGCCAATAGTGATTTTTGCATCGTCGTAAATAAATGGAGTTAACGCAGGCGCGATACACATATAGCCGGCTGGTTTATTGGCATTAGCGAATTTTTTACAGGCGTTTAATACGTCGTTGTTAATGGTCGCTTGTGCGCCTTTGACCGCAAAGTCACATAAGTTTTTCGCAGCACCAAAACCACCTGGAACTATTAATGCGTCAAATTGATCGCTATTAAGGTGGTTAAGCGCTTTTATATCACCTCGGGCAATACGTGCAGCTTCTACTAATACATTACGCTTTTCACTCATTTCCTCACCCGTTAGATGATTAATAGTGTGAAGTTGCTCTATGTCTGGTGCAAAACACTGGTAGGTTGCACCATTTTTAGCTATGTGTAAAAGAGTCAAAATGGCTTCATTAATTTCGGCACCATCGTATACACCATTTCCAGCTAATAACACGGCTACTTTTTTCATGCTTTTGTGCTCCTTGATTTAATTTATTCAGTCTATAGTTTGAAGTTTAACACGGACGAAATTGCCTATTTAAATTAATTTTTATGTGAAAATTATCCGCTAAGTAAGTTGCAATGCGGCATATGCCATTTCACAATTAGCACCAATAAAAAAAAGTATAAAGGATCGCTATGATCTTCGATCCATTATGCTAGAATACTCCTCCGGTTATTTAATTGGACACGAATAACCAAAGTAGATGATGGCACTAGTAGCCATACAAAACCTTTTTCCACATTGGTTTAAAAATAATAAAAAAAGAACTTCGTATTATCTTTTTTAAATTAAAACATATAGTTAATCATTTTTCTAGGCGTTCAAATAGGCCTTGGAAGAATTATTTGTGCCTGTTATCTACATACTTATCCACAGCTTGCTCTTATTTTAATAAAATACCGAATATCAATTGATAGTCGTTTTATTTTAACCCTTATGGCATGCTTACAATTATCATAATTTTTAGCATTTAGGATCCAAATTCACCATGGCTCAGATCCCCGAAAATCCACTTATTTTAGTTGATGGTTCGTCGTATTTATTTCGTGCTTATCATTCTCCTCCACATCTAACTAATTCTAAAGGTGAGGCTACGGGCGCTATTTATGGCGTTATTAATATGCTGAAAAGCTTGATCAGACAGTATGATCCCTCGCATATGGTGGTTGTATTTGACGCCAAAGGTAAAACATTCCGTAACGACATGTACAGCGAATACAAAGCTAATCGCCCACCTATGCCTGACGACTTACGCACCCAAATAGCACCTATCCACAGTATTATTAAAGCAATGGGGTTTCCGCTTATTAGTATTGAAGGGGTTGAAGCAGACGATGTCATTGGAACCTTTGCGCGAATTGCCTCTGAGCAAAAACGCCATGTACTGGTTTCGACCGGCGATAAAGATATGGCCCAGCTTGTGAATGAGCATGTGACACTCATTAATACGATGACCGACAGTATTTCAGATCCTGACACAGTTGTTGAAAAGTTTGGTGTGGGCCCAGATCTTATAATTGATTACCTAGCACTGATGGGCGATAAGGTTGATAACATTCCTGGCGTAGAAGGCTGTGGCCCTAAAACAGCTGTAAAATGGTTACAAAAATATGGATCTCTGCAAGGTGTAATGGATAACGCAGGCGAAATTAAAGGTAAAATTGGTGAAAAATTAGCAAATGCATTAGATCATTTACCTTTAAGCTATGAGTTGGCGACCATTAAGTGTGACGTTGAGGTTGAGTCAGATCTTGATACGTTTAAATTGCAGGAGCCAAATAAAGACGAGCTAATTGCTTTATATGGTGAATGCGAATTTCGTCGTTGGTTAGCTGAGCTACTAGATAACCCAAGTGATGCACAAACTCACTTAGCAGTTCCATCGCAAGAAACAGAATTACCAAAAGTTGAAGAGGCTCATTACGAGACTATTTTAACAGAGGCGCAGTTTGATACGTTAATAGAGCAACTTAATGGCGCTGATCTTTTTGCTTTTGATACAGAAACAACTAGCCTCGATTATATGCAAGCGCAATTAGTAGGCATGAGTTTTAGCGTTAAAGCAGGAGAAGCTGCATATTTACCTGTTGCGCACGATTACCCCGATGCACCAGATCAACTAAGCCTTGAATTTGTGATGCAAAAGCTTGGGCCAATTTTAGCTGACGCTAATAAAGCAAAAGTAGGGCAGAATCTTAAATACGACAAAAGCGTATTAGCCAATGCCGGCTATGAACTCAATGGTATTAAATTTGACACTATGCTTGAGTCATATGTATTTAACAGCGTAGGTACGCGTCACGATATGGATTCGTTGGCATTAAAGTATTTAGGTCATAAAAATATTAGCTTTGAAGATATTGCAGGCAAGGGTAAAAAGCAGCTGACGTTTAATCAAATTGAACTCGACAAAGCAGCGCCTTATGCAGCAGAAGACGCGGACATAACACTTCGCTTACACGAAGTACTGTGGCCTAAAATTGAGGCAGATGAAAAGCTTAAATCGGTATTTGAAGAGATTGAAATGCCTTTGGTAAGCGTCATTTCAGATATTGAGCGCACAGGGGTTGCAATTGATAGCAACATGCTTGGCGCGCATAGCCAACGTTTAGGTGAGCGCTTAATTGAACTTGAAAAAGAGGCGTTTGAAATTGCAGGTGAACCCTTCAACCTGAGCTCACCAAAACAGTTACAAGTATTATTGTTTGAAAAGCTAGAGCTGCCAATAATTAAAAAAACACCTAAAGGTGCACCTTCAACCGCAGAAGAGGTACTTCAAGAGCTTGCTCATGATTACCCGTTACCTAAGGTTATTATTGAACACCGTGGTTTATCAAAACTTAAATCAACATATACCGATAAACTACCGCTTATGGTTAATGAAAAAACACAGCGTGTACACACGTCATATCATCAAGCTGTAACAGCGACAGGGCGTTTAAGTTCTACCGATCCTAACCTGCAAAATATTCCTATTCGCTCAGAAGAGGGTCGTCGTATTCGAGAAGCCTTCATTGCTGCCGATGGTTATAAAATAGTGGCAGCCGATTACAGCCAAATTGAATTACGCATAATGGCGCATCTTTCACAAGATAAAGGTTTGCTTAATGCTTTTGCAAACGGTTTAGATGTTCATAGTGCGACCGCGGCCGAGGTGTTTGGTGTTGATTTAGATGACGTAACAACAGACATGCGCCGTAAAGCAAAAGCCGTAAACTTTGGTCTTATTTATGGTATGTCGGCTTTTGGCTTAGCACGCCAGTTAGATGTACCACGCCATGAAGCTCAACATTATATTGATAAATATTTTGAACGTTTTCCAGGCGTATTAGAGTACATGGAAACAACACGCGAAAAAGCAGCAGAAAATGGATATGTTGAAACAATATTTGGACGCAGATTGCATTTACCTGAAATAAATGCCCGTAACGGAGCCCGTCGTAAAGGCGCGGAGCGTGCTGCTATAAATGCGCCTATGCAAGGCACTGCTGCTGATATAATTAAAAAGGCTATGTTAAGTGTTAATCAGTGGGTGTACGAACAAGCTCCAAATACCGTGAAGCTGCTTATGCAAGTGCACGATGAATTAGTATTTGAGATTAAAACTGATTGTGCGGAGGCTTACACAAAACAAATTTGCGAGTTAATGTCACAAGCTGCTTCACTCGATGTACCTTTAATAGTAGAGGCTGACGAAGGTGAAAACTGGGAACAAGCCCACTAAACTTTATAAATAATAAAAGCGCCAATAGGCGCTTTTTTTATGTGTATTAAAAATAGTAGTACCTTACCGGTCAATTTTATATAAACAGAATTTAGTTAATAATTGGTTAAAATAGGTAATTATTTATGCCAAATGGTTACATGTTCGTCAATTCTAACTATTAATGCAGAATATGATTGTATTTTTATGCGCGCTTTTGTTAAAGTCCCGCCCGTCCTACTCTGTAGGACATCCTGTTGATGATGCGTCTGTAAAGATGCAACAAATTGTTAGCGACTCCCCAGTTTGCTATATCGGCCTAATAACCTTTTATTAGGCCGTTTTTTATTCCGCACTTTTCAGTATTCTCGACCTAATTATTACTTCTATTGTGATCATCTTTACGTTTAAATCCCGTAATTATAGCCAGTATTAGTTACGATATTACAATCTCATATTTTAGTATGGTTTAAGCTATTTCTAAATGATAGTATTCAATGAGGTTTTACCTTCATCTATGTGTTTAAAGGAGTGCGTTATGTTTAAAGCGTTAGTGATTACAGGCCTTTCGTTATCAAGTTTATTTATGTCTAATTTTGCCTTTGCTAATTGGCTGCTAGACAACGATAAAAGCCAGGTAAGTTTTGTTTCTATAAAGAAAGACACAATTGCAGAAGCCCATCACTTCACTGCAATCGAAGGTAAGCTTAACGATAAAGGTAAGTTTAATGTTTATATAAATTTAGCATCAGTAGAAACGTATATACCTATTCGTAATCAAAGGCTTACAAGCCTTTTGTTTGAAGTAAATACATTCCCAAAAGCCGTGCTAACAGCTAATTTGAAGCCGTCGTTAGCAATAATTAAAAAACCGGGTAGTTACGTGTTAAAAGGTATTAGCGCAGAGCTTGATTTTCATGGTAACAAAAAATCGCTTTCAATTGATGTGCTGGTAAATAGCAATAAAAGTGGTGATTTGACGCTTGCTTCATTTTCGCCAGTCATCATAAATAGTGGCGACTTTGGTGTGACAGAGGGAGTTAAACAGTTACAAGAGCTTGCTGGTTTGCCTTCGATTGCAACGGCTATCCCAGTTTCATTTGCATTAACGCTTAATAAACAGTGATTTCGCTTAATGAGCTCAGTAAACAGTTAAGTGAGCCGAGTAAGCCCTTTGATAGTTGGCAACCCTCTCATTGTGGTGAGTTGCCAATCGTTATTAACGACCAAGGGGAATGGTTTTACGATGGTAGTAAAATAACAAGACTACCTATGGTCAAATTGTTTGCTTCTGTATTGTGCAAAGAGGGTGCACATTTTTATTTAAAAACACCTATCGAAAAAGTAACGATTACAGTAGAAGATGCGCCGTTTATTATTGTTGATTGGTTTTTAAAGCAAACTAATGAAGGCGAGGCTTTGTGTTGTATTGATAATTTAGCCAGGCAGTGGATTGTTTGCCAGCAACAGCCCTTACGGGTAAAAAATTATAAGGGCGCTAAAGTACCTTATTTAATATTACCTTTTGGTTGTAGTGCACGTATAGCAAGAAGTGTGTTTTATCAGTGGGCAGAAAAAGCCGAGTCTGATGAGCTCGGCTATTTTATTCAATCTGCAGGTGAGGTGTTTTACTTAAGTTAGCTTGCAGTGTTTGTGTCTGAACTGCTTTCGTCAGCTACTTTTTCTACAGGTGGTACCGCGATAACGGGGCCTAAATACCATTCGTCTAGTTTTTTAGCTACTTCTGGTAATCCAGTGCCTTTTAAAGATGAAAATGCATGGACAGTAATATCACCGTCCAGCTCGCTTAGTTCGCGGCGAACTTGTAGTACTTGTGCCTTTCTTGCACCTTGCTTTAATTTATCAGCTTTTGTTAGCAGGGCCAATACTGGAATCTCGCTTCCAATCGCCCAATTAATTAAGTCGCGGTCTAAATCTTTTAACGGATGACGAATATCCATTAAAACAACTATTCCTTTTAAGCTTTGGCGTTTTTGAAGATATTCACCTAATGACTTTTGCCATTTCTTCTTCATTTCAATTGGTACTTTGGCAAAACCGTAGCCTGGTAGATCTATGAGGCGCATGTTATCAACATCAGCTAACTCAAACGTATTAATTAACTGAGTTCGCCCAGGGGTTTTACTCGTACGTGCTAATTTTTGATCGGTTAATGCATTTAGCGCACTTGATTTACCAGCATTAGAACGACCCGCAAACGCAACTTCAATTCCCGTATCAGCAGGTAATTTAGTAATGTCTGGAGCGCTTGTAACGAAAGACGCGGTATTATATTTGATACGAGATTTGAGCACAGGCTCTCCTAAAACTTTAAAAATAACGTTAAGTAAACCAAATTTACTTAGGGCACGTATTTTATACTATAAAAGATGTATTAAAAAGCGTATTTAAATACCTTAAATCAGTGTCTGTGGTACATTTAAAGCATATTAAAGCTTCACCTTAGTCAAAACCCTGTAAATTATAAGCTTAATATGTGTAGAAAACGTGCCAGAGAATTTATTATCGTGTAGAATATATGTATTGCAACATCATGATTGTAGATGATACAGGGTCGGGAACAGAGAATTCACCATGAAAAAAATAGCACTATCTTTAACAATATTGCTTGGTGCGTTGTCAGCAAGCAACGCAACAGCATTTGATGGCGATGTAAACGCAGGTAAACAAAAATCAGCAACGTGTGCGGCATGTCACGGCCCAGACGGTAATGCACCGATTACTATTTACCCTAAAATTGCAGGCCAACACCCAGATTATATCCTAAAGCAACTTCAGGATTTGAAACTAGGTATGACATCAGGCGGGAAAGAAGGCCGTATGGATCCTGTAATGAGCGCAATGGCAATGCCACTAAGCGAACAAGACATGAAAGATCTGGCAGCTTACTTTTCGTCACTAAACATGTCAGAGGGTTCAACCCCTAAAGACGTCGTTGAAGTTGGCGCTATGCTTTATAAAGCCGGTGATGCAGAGCGAGGAATTCCTTCATGTGCTTCGTGTCATGGTCCTCGTGGTAACGGCTCATCGTTAGCTAAGTTTCCAAAAGTGTCTTTTCAGCACCCAGAGTACATAAAGTCTCAGCTTGAAAAGTTTCGTAATGGTACACGCCATAATGACCTAAACGGTATGATGGGTGACATCGCTAAAAAGCTAACAGACAAAGACATTGAAGTGCTTTCTAAGTACTTAGGCGGTTTACACTAAAGTCGTATTTATCTAAATTTAGATACCAACTACAGTGTAATATGAAAAAAAAGCAGCCTCGGTTGCTTTTTTTGTGTCTGAAATTCGCGATATCGTCTTTCACTTTGTGAGACATTGACCATACGGATGTATGGTAAAAGTCTTATTTTAAATGTCTTTTATTTGTTAAGTTGTTGTTATTTAAATAGGCTTTTATTTATGTATGGCTGTAATGTAAGAAAAAAGATATAAACCAGTTGTAACAAAATTATTAACGAGTAAATTAACAGCTGTCGCAAAAAACAATAAAAAAATGGAAACAGCTATAAGGAAAGTAGCGCGGCACGACTACATAGCACAAAGATTGTGCTACTAAAGGAAATACTACAAAAGAGTCAGGATGACCGAAAATAATAAAATAACTCATGGAAGTTTAATAATAAAAACAAAATGGAATGAAACAAGGAACGTAAAAATAATAACAATACGGACTGATAATAATAAAAATAACAAAGACTAAAAAGTCGAAGGGAGAAGTGTCCATTTTATGGCGCTCAGATTAGTAGGCGGTAGAGATGTTTTCTCTACCGCCTTTTTATTTGTCCTGTTACAATACCCACCGTTTAGCAATATGCTAGTGCGTCATGTTAAAGAGAAGCCCAACCTCTAAAGCGCAAACTGAATTCTTCTGGCTATGCCAGCATTGCGATGCCTATTAATATACGCCTCGCTCAAAACCTCTTAAGTGAGATGATCAAGATATGAGTAGAAAGAAAAAGTCACGCAAAATCCCATCAAATGGACCTGTTCGCTTAAGCCAAGATAAGCTTAAAGAAATGCGTGCGTTAAAAGAGCAGCGTGTTAAAAAAACCAAAGGTGCTAAGCCTGGTTCTCGTAATGCGCCAGATTTGGTTGAAGAACAAAACCAAACATCGCATTCAGGTTCGAGAGATAAACGTATTGGTAGTAAAAAGCCGGTGTCTTTAGTGCCTGTTGCTGCTGAACCAAAAGTAGAAATGAAACGTAACTTAAAACCAGTGGTTGAACTTAAAAAAGTAGTTCAGCCAGAGCTTACACCAGAGCAAGAGCTTGAAGAGCTTGAAAATGATGTACGCTTACTTAAGTTGGTTGAGCGTCATGAAGGCGGTGAGATGCTGACTGGTAAAGATGCTAAGTACTTTAATAGTCGAATTGCTCGCCATCAGGTTCTATGCAAATTATTAGGCCTTGAGGATGAAGACGAGTTTGATGATGAAGATGACTTTGGCGAAGAGAGTAATTCAGACTTTGACCAGTATTTATCAAACGATCTTGCCAGTGAATGGCTAGACGATGATGAAGACGAAGATAAGTAATTAAGGGTAATCAATGAGTACTGCTGTGATCGTTGCCTTGTGTTTAGGGGCTATTATTATAGCTGGTTTGGCATTTTATGCGGGTCAGTTGTTGTACAAGTTAAGTGCACAAAAAAAGTTAATAGCTAAAAAGCAAGCAGAGCAAAAGCAAAAGCTTGCAGCATCTCGTTTAAAGCGAAATGCTAAGCTCGCCGACAGTATTCATCTAATTGCGCGCGCAATGAAAGAAGAACAATGTGAGTTTTCAGAGGGATGTTTGCGCGTGTGGGTGCTTATGTCGCAATATGGCTTTGAAGACGAGCGAGATTTAACCATACAGTACCCTGGCATTTATAAGATGTACCAAGTGGTAAAAGAAATGCCGACACACGATGCCCGCAAAAAATATTCTAAAAAAGAAATATTTAAGCAAGACACGGCGCGTTGGCGCGCAGAAGAAAGCTACAGTGATGAGATTAAGGCCGATTGCGTTAAAATTATTTCTGAGTTCAAAGCTGCTCCAGGTAGTGAAAACGTAGTTTTTAACTAAATCTCGTACATAACATTAAAAAAGCATACCTAGGTAT
>NZ_PNDV01000097.1:0-13144 GCF_005930865.1 Pseudoalteromonas sp. S554
TTTAAATTTAAAAATGGCTTTTTATTACTACTTAATACACTGGTAAATAATGAAAATAATCATACTCGGTGCTGGACAGGTTGGCGCCACGCTAGCTGAAAACTTAGTAGGCGAACAAAACGAAATTACCGTAGTAGACATTGACGGTAATCGTATACGCGAACTGCAAGATAAATACGACCTTCAAGGTGTAATGGGCCACAGTGCTCACCCTGATGTTTTGCGCCGCGCCGGCGCAGACGATGCCGATATGATTATTGCGGTAACCAGCTCAGATGAAGTAAACATGGTGGCGTGCCAAGTGGCGTATAGTATTTTTAATACACCCACTAAAATTGCCCGAATTCGCTCTGAGCAGTATTTAAAATACCGTGAAAAACTTTTCCAAAACGATGATTTACCAATCGACCATTACATTGCCCCAGAAGCGTTAGTTACTAAGTATATACGCCGCTTAATTGACTACCCTGGCGCATTGCAAGTATTGCAGTTTGCCGATGGTATGCTCTCGCTAGTTGCAGTAAAAGCCTATTACGGTGGTTTATTAGTGGGCTATGCCTTATCTGCATTAAAAGAGCATATACCCAATGTAGAAACTCGCGTTGCAGCTATTTACCGTCAAGGCAAAGCAATTAAACCGCTCGGTACAACCGTTATTGAAGCCGACGATGAAGTATTCTTCATTGCGGCAACCAAACATATACGCGCCGTAATGAACGAACTGCAGAAGCTTGAGCGTTCATATAAAAAAATAATGATTGCCGGTGGCGGTAACATTGGTGCAGGCCTTGCTCGCTCTCTTGAAAAAAATCACACCGTTAAGTTAATAGAACGCAGTAAAGAACGTGCTGAACAGCTTTCAGAAATGCTCGACAACACGGTAGTATTTTGTGGCGACGCCTCCGATCAAGAACTTCTTTCTGAAGAACATATCGAACAAGTGGATGTGTTTATTGCCGTTACCAACGACGATGAAGCCAATATTATGTCGGCCATGCTTGCCAAACGCATGGGCGCGCAAAAAACCATGGTGCTTATTCAACGTGGTGCGTATGTAGACCTAGTTCAAGGTGGCGAAATAGACATTGCCATATCGCCGCAACAGGCAACAATTTCTGCATTGTTAACCCATGTACGTCGAGGTGATATTGTTAACGTGTATTCATTGCGTAAAGGGGCTGCAGAGGCTATTGAAGCAGTTGCTCATGGCGATGAAAACACCTCCAAAGTAGTTGGCCGTGCAATTGCCGATATAAAACTACCAGCCGGAACAACTATTGGGGCCATTGTGCGTAACGACGATGTACTTATTGCCCACGACGACACCATTATTATGTCGGGCGATCACGTGATTATGTTTTTAATTGATAAAAAACATATCAACGTAGTAGAAAAGCTCTTCCAAGTAAGTGCTATATTTTTATAACGCATCAAACACAAAAAAGCCGCTGAACATGGCGGCTTTAGTGGAGTATGATTGGGGCTTATCAATGCTACTGTACTTTGGCAAATTCTTCTTTAGAAAGCTCACCATTTCCATCTGTGTCTAAATCTTTAAAAATTTTCACTAGTTGTGAGTTTACTTGAGCTTCTTCCATGCTGATAACACCGTCACTGTTGCTATCAAACGATGCAAAGTCTACCGCTGCATAAGCTGCTGAAGAAGATGCTAAAACTAAAACCGCAAGTGTTGTATTTAATGTTTTCATAGTGATGTTCCTAGTAAAATGAGAAATCCTTTTCTAAGATCCCTGTCTGTGAAAAATAGCTAAACCAATACCGGTTAACTTTAAAATTTTGCAAACTCGTCTTTAGACAGCTCACCGTTACCATCTGTATCTAGCTCTGTAAACTCAGCCATTAAATCGGTGTCTATTGCCGCTTCACTTGGGCTAATTGCTCCACTGCTGTCGGTATCTAAACTGTCAAAATCTGATGCTGCAAACGCAGCTGAAGAAGACGCTAATGCAATAAGTGCTAATGCTTTATTTAAATGTTTCATAACTTAATCCTTCATACTTAATGTTCTATCAAAAAAATGGGCTTATTACCTTTTAAAATGGTTTCACTTCCTTGTTATCCTTTTTCGTAAGCTCCCTTGCCTACTTAGGTTGTCTTTGGCAACTCAGGACTCCATTTACTGAATTTAGGCTTTTGAAAACTCTTCTTTTGATAACTCACCATTTTGGTCTGTATCGAGCTCTGAGAACATGCTCATTAATTTTGCATCAACTGATGCTTCGGCTTGGCTAATTGCACCATTACCGTCTACATCGAGTGTATTAAAGTCAGAGCCTGCAAAAGCGGCTGACGAAGAAGCGAGTGCGATAAGTGCTAATGTTTTATTAATGCGTTTCATAGTATGTATCCTTCAAGTTGTATGTGAGTGATTGGTACTTACTGTTAATCACGTTTTTCGATTAGTACAACCAGACTATTACAACTTAAATGCCAATATTTATTAGTTTATATTTTTCAGTGTCTTACGTGTTAAATACTGAAAAAAGTGCAAATTTAAGCATTATTTTTGTAGCTATTTAGCAACGCTGGTTTAATTAAAAACTATAAGTTATTAAAAATCAGATATTTAGGTTTAATGTAAAAAACCACAAAGCGAAGTTATTTAAATGATCAAGGTGTAATTAGGTATTGAGCAGGAAGTTTTAAACTGAACAAGGTGTAAAAATAAAATAAAATATAAAAAATTTGAATGCTATATCTCTGTTTTTATTTAATAAAAAATAATAATTTAGAGGTTGGTAATTTATTTTCGTTCATAAAGTAAAAAGTCGCTATTTTGTTGCAAAATAGCGACATTAAAACCTAATCGGCATCGAGTTCTATCATAGCGGGGTCAATAAAGTGCTCTTTCATAAAAGCTTTCATCTCTTCTTTACTGGCTAATAACTTAATACCGCAACGCACGCCTGCATTATGATCTTTCACGCTGCACACTTCGCCTTCAAAGCCTTTACTATTACTACCTAATACCACAGTGCATTGTGAGTCTTTGATGCTTTCTAGATCTGCGTCAGTTTTTACATCAAACATAGCCCCCGTTAGCGAAATATCTTTTATAACACCATCGAGTACCTTGTCATCACTGAGTTTAAGTTTTGCAGGTAATAGAGTTGGAATACGTGTTTGCGAACGTAAACTAAATAGCTGAACTTGCTTGGGGTAGTTTATAAAAATCAGCCTAACGGGGTGTGATGCAATAGATTTAATTTGCTGTCTAAACGCAATTATTTGTCCATCGTCACCCTCTATTAATGCTCTTACAACGACGGTGACGCCATCTCGTAAGTAATCATTTCCACCCGGTAAACGTTTGGCTGTAGGGAAGTTTAAAATAATAAACTTTTCATCAAGCAAGCCTACCATTTCTGTTTTCACGCGCTTACTGCTAGTGGGTGTTAATATTTCTAAGTCAACTAAACTGCCAACCGGTATATTATTTAATTTATCTGCATGTGTTGCTGGCATATCCATTCCATAAACATAGTAGTAAAACGTTGTGTTTTATCCGCGCCAAAACGTAGGCGTAAATAACACAAGCAAAGTAAAAATTTCTAGTCGGCCAAATACCATTGCAATAGTCAGCAACCATTTAGCGCCGTCGGTTATTGCACCATAATGCGACGCAACATCACCCAACCCTGGGCCTAAGTTATTTAAACACGCTGCCGTGGCCGAAAACGCCGTAATATTATCCATTCCCGTGCCCATAAGCGCCAGCATAATAATAATAAATACTAAGGCATAGGCAGAGAAGAACCCCCATACAGCTTCTACAACCTTATCGGGCAATGCTTTACGGCCAAGTTTGATTGAATAAATAGCACGAGGGTGCACTAGGCGGTTTAGCTCACGTACGCCTTGCAGGTAAAGTAAAAACACGCGCACCACTTTCATACCGCCCCCAGTAGACCCTGCACAACCACCAATAAAGCTCGAAAATATTAATAAAATAGGTAAAAACAGCGGCCATGTTGAAAAGTTATCGGTAGCAAAACCCGCCGTTGTACTCATTGATACCGCTTGAAATAGTGCTTGGTCAAGGGTTTCATCACCATTGGCGTATATCTCGTTCGACGACAACACAGTAAAACAAATAACCACCAGCGCCAATTGAATGCATAAAAATACTTTAAACTCGGGGTCGCGAATGTAGACCTGCACGTTCCGGCTTGCCACCGCAGCGTAGTGCAAGGAGAAGTTAATAGCGGCAATGATTAAAAAGAATACACAAATAAAGTTAATAACCGGGCTGTCGAAATGGCCCATAGAAGCATCATAAGTCGAAAACCCACCAATGGCGACGGTAGAAAACGCATGACAAATGGCATCAAACCAGTCCATTCCCGCCGCCCAATACGCCAACATACAGGCAATGGTTAACGACACATAAATATACCAAAGGTGCTTTGCGGTATCGGCTATGCGAGGGGTCATTTTTGAATCTTTTACTGGGCCGGGGATTTCAGCACGATACAACTGCATTCCACCAACACCTAGCATGGGCAGTATTGCAACAGCTAATACAATGATCCCCATACCGCCAAACCACTGTAATTGCTGGCGATAAAACAGCACTGACTTAGGTAAATATTCAATCCCCGTCAGCACCGTAGCGCCTGTGGTTGTTAAACCCGAAAAGGCTTCAAACACCGCATCAGCAAGGGATAAGTTAGGTTCTTGTAAAAAGATAAGAGGCAAGGATGCGAATGCCCCCAGTACCAACCAAAACAAAACCACAATTAAAAAGCCTTCACGCGCTTTTAAATCCCCGTTTTCATGTCGGTTTGGGTAATACGCTATTAAGCCAATAATAATACTGAAAATAAACGCTAAAACAAAAGGAACACCACCACCATCTTTATAAATTAAAGACACCACAGCAGGTGGCACCATGGTAATACTAAACAGCGCAACAAGTTGCCCAAGAATTTTTATGATGGTACGAAATTGCATTTAGCTAATCGCTTTTATTATTAGTAAATTCAGGCTCAATTGCGTTAGCCTGGTTAAATAGAATGAATATGCATTATATGCAACTTGTGTAGGTTATTACTCTTTAATAGTTAACTCAACTGCGCCGTGACTTAAATCAAAAATATCTTTAATTGCTTGCTGTGCTTGGCGGCTATCAATGGTGATCACCCAATCAATATTAGCAGTAAATTGCTTTTCAATGTTGAGCACTTGGTAGTGCGTTTTAAGTAGCTGCTCAATTGCGCCTTGCATACTGTATTCACTACTGCCAATTAGCTCAACACTTGGAACTTTAAGTACGGTGTCTAATTTGGCTAATGCATTATTTAACGACCCGCCATAAGCTCGTACTAACCCGCCAGTTCCAAGTTTAATCCCTCCAAAATACCGGGTCACCACGGCAGTAACTTCACCAAGTCCCGATCCCACCAGCACATTTAACATTGGTTTGCCGGCCGTACCATTGGGTTCACCATCATCTGAAAAACCATACACGTGGCTGCCACCGGGGTTACCTGCCACATGGGCCCAACAATTATGCCGAGCATCGCTGTATTTATCTTCAATACTTTTAATAAAAGCTTTAGCTGCGGCTAAATCGGGAGTGTGTGCAATATGCACAATAAACGTGCTTTTTTTAATTTCTTCTTGGTGAAACACAGCACCGGCTGGGTATTTATATTCTGACATATTTTACTTAACCAAAAAAATGGGGCCATTAGGCCCCTTCTCTTGCTAACTTATCACTTAATCTAAGTGTAAGTCGCGCGTCATATTTTCTAAACTATCATCGTGCACAATAATGTTATCTTCAATACGAATACCTCCATAAGGTTTAAACGCTTCAACCTTATCCCAGTTGATGTATTGCTTGTTGTCGGTTTGCGCTAAATCACCTAACAACGAATCAATAAAGTACAAGCCAGGTTCAATAGTAAACACCTGATTTTTCTCTATCATACGTGTACAACGTAAAAATGGATGCCCTTCTGGAGATGCTTGATGAGTACCTTTGTCGTCACTCATAAAGCCGCCCACATCGTGTACTTGTAAACCAAGGTGATGCCCTAAACCATGCGGAAAGAAAGTAGAGGTGATTTTACGCTCTACAATATCTGCAGCCGGTAAGTTAACTATATTAAAGTCGCTAAGAATTTGCGCTATGCGGTTATGACACTCAACATGTAAGTCGCCGTAAAGCATACCTGGCTTTAATCCTTTGCCTAATTCGATTTGCGTCGTCGTCATTGTATTAACTAGCTCAGCAAATTCACCCTGCATTTTGAAGTCATAAGTACGCGTTATATCTGCGGCGTAGCCGTTAAAGTTTGCGCCAGCATCAATTAAAAATGAGTTATGCGTTTGCGGTGCGTTTGGCTCAAAATGAGTGTAATGCAAAATAGCGCAGTTTTCGTTAAGCGCCACTATATTGCCATACGGCATTTCGTTTTCGCTTTGGCGTGTAGCCATAAGGTACGCTTGTTGAATATCAAACTCACTACCACCATTAAAAAAAGTGTCGCGTGCAGCTTTATGGCCATCAACCGCTATGCGGTTAGCATTACGTAAACACTCAAGTTCATACTGCGTTTTGTATGCTCTATTAAAGTGTAAATAGTTAAGCACGGGCTCTGGGTTCATTATGCTAAAGCCAAGTGCTTGAGCTACTTCTATGTATTCGCCCATGTAAGCGTACTTTGCTTTGTCATAAGGAAGTAGCTTTTCAACCTGATCGGGTTGTAACAATAGTTCTATATCAAAATACTCAGCCCAAAAATCACGTGGTTCGTCAGGTACTTTATGCCAAAAATCAACAGGACGATAAAAAATAAGCTTAGGTTTGTCGCTACCATTAACAACAATCCAGCAATGTGGATTATCAATAACAGGTAACCAAGCTTTAAAGTGAGGATTAACTTTAAACGGGTAATACATGTCGTCTAAAAATTGGCGCTTTGCTTGGCCAGAGTGAATAACTAATCCTTCTAACCCTTCGCTTTCGCAAATTGTACGAGTACGCTGCTGCAGTGTTGCAATATGTTCGGCGTATAAAACGGCTAATTTATCCATTGTTAATCCATCTGTTAAATTTAACTTGCTTTGAGTCTACCACTTATAGCTATTACGCTCAAAAAAGGGGGATGGCCCACTGTGAGCACAATCCCCCTTATTTAAACTTATGTTTACTAACCGCCTATTTTCATTTCCAGTATGGGAGCCAGTAAATTACCCTCTCGGCCCATACGAGTATGATATACCTGCCTGTAAGCAAATACATTTTTGACATAATCGCGTGTTTCTCTATACGGAATAAGCTCTATCCATAACTCTGCTGGCATTGCATCATCAGGCACCCAACGTTTTATACGATGGTAGCCTGCGTTATAAGATGCTGTAGCAAGTATCTCGTTACCATGATTTTTCTTTTTCAAGTAACGTAAATAACTGGTACCTAGCCTAATATTTGTTTTAGGTTGATATAATCGACTATTAGACACACTGCCTTTATTTACATACTTAGCAGTACTTGGCAGTAATTGCATTAAACCTCGAGCATTCGCACTTGATCGCGCGTCAGGAGCAAATGAGCTTTCACGCCTTGCAATAGCAATACTCCAAGCTACATCTATTTTATTACGCTTGCTGTAGCGCTCAAATATGTCTTGAAAAGCAAATGGAAAACGTTGTTCAACATTATCCCAGGCTTTTATTTTTGCGAGTGTGAATATCGTGCTGTCGTGCCATCCCAAATTGGTAGATAAAACAGAGGCTGCAAGCTTTTCTTCTTCATTTGAAGTGTTTGTTAAGTAATTCCATTCACGTCTCGCTGAAGTAACACGATCTAACTCATATAATGCTTTTGAACGTTTAAAACCAGGGGCATTACTCACCTTTGCGATTAATTGCTCACTAACCACTTTTGGTTGATTATTTAGATCAACCGGCAAGCCTAGACGCGCAGCGGCTAAAAAACCATAGTAGTCTCGGTTAGTCGCAATACTTTGCCACATTTTTTTAGCTGTTTGATCGTCACCGCGTTCTGCATAACTATACGCAAGCCAATATTGCTGACCTAAGCTAAGATTTTCTTTGCCTGTAAAAAACGCAGCAATACCTGCCCAATCTTGGGTTTTAAGCATGTTACCAAGCTGCCATTGCATTAATTTGTTGTCTTGGCGCTCTTTTGGCACTTTGTTTAACCAAAAACTGGCTTGCTTATGTCCGCTAGAAGCAAGTGATAAAGCAAAGGTGTAGTATAAATCTGCCTTTTCTTTATCGCTGTAGTTAAACATACGCTCTATTTTTTCCCATGCGCGCAGCGCTAGTTCTTTGTCGCGCCAAATTAGACGCTTAACACCATAAAGTGCAATTTCACCCTCTTTAGGCGATTTATTTTTATAGCGATATAATCCCGCCGCAGCGCTTGGGTCGCGGCGAACCTTTAAATATAAGTCAGCAAGGTAACGCTCATTTTTTGGTAAAAGTGTTTTTAAATAAGGTAGTAGGCTTTGCGTTCCGCCTTGCGCGGCAAGTGTAATTCGTTGCCATACAGTATCGGAATTCATATAGCCTTTTTTGCGCCAGTACGAGAATAACGAATCGCACTCCTTAGGTTGCGACTTTCCCACCGTCCATAAATCAGTCACCTGATTTAAAATGGCTTTTTCTGGGGCGCCTAAATCTAATTGATACCCCAAATATGTACAGGTGTATTCAGCGTTACTGGTGTCGCGGTAATTACGAATATACGCCGCTTTTCTATTATTTTTTTCAAGATACTCCAGCCATACTTTACGAACGGGCCATTCAAGTGGCGTATGCTGATATATATTTAAGTAATCTTCTATTTCTGCTTGATATTTTATGCTCGGGTTTCGTTGCCAGTATGTTTTTTCTACATACGGTTTTAGTGGGTGGTTTAGGTTATTAACTACGTTTTTAAACTCGCGGTAACTTGCGTTGCGTACTTTTTTTTCAGCATCTAAAAATGCGTCGTTATCGATGCTAGCCTCGGCAGAATAAAGAGGAAAAATAAAAGCAGCTGCCGAAAAACTAAATAATTGTTTTTTCATAATGTCCTTTAATAAAAAATTAAAGTAGTGAATAAAAGCTTTTTCACCACCTTAGCACCAAACCAGCTATATTTTAACCAGTCGTTTGTAACCGAGTTAAATTTTTCGTTGCATTTTCTACTCAAAGCAAGCACACTGATTGAAATGCAAACTCATCGTACCAGTCTTAGTTCGTCAACTAGGGAGAATAAAATGTTATATAAAAGCGATTCCTTTGAAGTTAGCTTCCTAAAGGAAAACATCGCCGAGTTTAAGTTTTGTGTTGCAGGTTCTGTAAACACATTATCTCAAAAAACTCTTTCAGATTGTGCAGCAGCATTAAAAGAATTAGCTGCTAATTCTGATATCAAAGGCATGGTTTTTACCAGTGATAAAGACCACTTTATTATTGGCGCCGACATCTTCGAATTTTTACCTACATTTACTAAACCTGAAGAAGATTTAGTCGTGTGGATCAAAAACGCAACTGACGTTTTTGATGCAATTGAAGATCTTCCATTCCCAACTCTAAGCGTTGTAAACGGCTTAGCACTTGGCGGCGGATGTGAGTGGGCACTTGCTACCGATTATCGTGTTGCAAGCGAAAGCGCTAAAATGGGCCTACCAGAAGTTAAACTTGGCATAATGCCTGGGTTTGGTGGCACAGTGCGCTTACCACGTATCATTGGCGCAGATAACGCCATGATGTGGATCACTTCTGGCGCTGAAAACCGCGCAGCTGACGCCCTTAAAGTAGGTGCGTTTGACGCAGTAGTTAGTGCTGACAAACTTTTAGAGTCAAGTGTAGCAACACTTGAGTTAGCGATTGCAGGCAAGCTAGATTGGCAAGCAAAACGCAACGCAAAACTACAGCCACTTAAATTAAACCGTGTTGAGCAAGGTATGAGCTTTGCTATGGCAGAAGGTATGGTAATGGGTAAAACCAAAGGCCACTATCCTGCTCCGGTTATGGCAGTGCGTACTATTAAAGCAGCGGCAAACTGTACTCGCGATGAAGCAATGGCAATCGAAAATGCTAACTTTGCAAAACTTGCGCGTACCAACGAAGCGGCAGCGCAAACGGGCATTTTCTTAAATGACCAATTCATCAAAGGCAAAGCACGCAAACTTGCTAAGCACAGCGATGTAGAAATTAAACAAGCTGCAGTATTAGGCGCGGGTATTATGGGCGGCGGTATTGCATATCAGTCTGCTTATAAAGGCACACCAATCATAATGAAAGACATCCAACAAGATGCGCTTGATTTAGGTATGGGTGAAGCGTCTAAATTATTAGGTGCAAAAGTTAAGCGTGGCCACATGCCAATGGAAAAAATGTTGGCAACACTAAGCAAAATTAAGCCAACACTTAACGATGCAGACCTACAAGACGCTAACATTATTGTTGAAGCCGTTGTAGAAAACCCTAAAGTTAAGCAAGCAGTATTAGCAGACCTTGAAAAGAACATGCCAGAAGGCACTGTACTTACATCAAATACGTCGACTATCTGTATTGACCTACTTGCTGAAGCACTTGATAAACCAGAAAACTTCTGTGGTATGCACTTTTTCAACCCAGTGCCAAAAATGCCATTAGTAGAAATTATCCGTGGTGCAAAAACGTCAGACAAAACAATTAACGCAGTCGTTGATTACGCCCTTAAACTTGGCAAGTCTCCTATTGTTGTAAACGATTGCCCAGGCTTTTTTGTAAACCGTGTTTTATTCCCGTACTTTGCAGGCTTTAGCAAATTAGTGGTTGAAGGCGCTAACTTTGCAAAAGTAGATAAAGTAATGGAAAACGTATTTGGCTGGCCTATGGGTCCGGCTTACCTACTTGATGTTGTAGGTATTGATACGGCTTATCATTGTACTGGCGTAATGGCGGACGGTTTCCCTGAGCGTATGGCACGTGCAGAAAAAGATCCGGTAACTGTTTTTGCTAACGAAAAACGTTTTGGTCAAAAGAACAAAGCAGGTTTTTACAAGTACGAAACAGACCGTCGTGGTCGTCTTAAAAAATCAAGCGATGCAACAGCCGTTGAGCTACTAGCGCCAATTACTGATGCACCAAAAGAATTCGATAAGCAAGAAATCATTGACCGTTGTATGATTCCAATGATCAACGAAGTACTTCTTTGTTTACAAGAAGGCATTGTTGCTTCTCCACAAGAAGCTGATATGGCACTTGTTTACGGCGTTGGTTTCCCTCCATTTAGAGGCGGCGCGTTCCGTTACTTAGATCAAACTGGTTTAGCTAACTTTGTTGCAGCAGCAGACAAGTACGCTCACCTAGGTGCGATTTACCAAGTATCAGAGCAAACTCGCAAATGGGCTGAAGAAGGCCGTGTTTTCTATAAGGTGGAAGGTTAATATCATGAATAATCCAGTAATTGTAGATTGTATCCGCACACCAATGGGTCGCTCAAAAGGCGGCGTATTTAAAAACAAGCGTGCGGAAGACTTAAGCGCTCATTTAATGAAGGGCTTACTAGAACGCAACCCAGCGGTTGATCCAGCATCAATCGACGACATTTATTGGGGTTGTGTACAGCAAACATTAGAGCAAGGCTTTAACGTTGCACGTAACGCATCACTACTTGCGGGTATTCCACACTCAGTACCAGCAACCACAGTTAACCGCTTATGTGGTTCGTCAATGCAAGCATTGCATGACGCAGCACGCGCCATTATGACGGGCGCTGGCGACACTTACCTAATTGGTGGTGTTGAGCACATGGGCCACGTTCCTATGACTCACGGTAACGACTTTCACCCAGGCTTAGCAACTTCAATTGCACAAGCGTCTGGCTCTATGGGTTTAACAGCAGAATACCTTGCGACTATTCACGGTATCAGCCGTCAGCAGCAAGATGAATTTGCTTATCGCTCACATCAACGTGCACATGCTGCAACAGTTGAAGGCCGTTTCCGCCGCGAAATTTTAGCAATGGAAGGTCATGCAGCAGATGGTTCTTTAATTTTAGTTGAAGATGATGAAGTAATTCGTCCTGAAACAACAGTTGAAGGTTTATCTCAGCTTCGCCCAGTATTTAACCCTGCTTCGGGTTCAGTAACAGCCGGTACGTCTTCAGCACTATCTGATGGCGCATCAGCTATGTTAGTAATGAGCGAAGAAAAAGCAAAAGAGCTAGGTTTACCAATTCGTGCGCGCATTAAAGCAATGGCGGTTGCTGGTTGCGATCCATCAATCATGGGTTACGGCCCAGTACCAGCAAGTAAAAAAGCACTTGCCCAAGCTGGTATCACTATTGATGACATCGACGTAGCTGAGCTTAATGAAGCCTTTGCTGCGCAATCACTACCAGTACTTAAAGACTTAGGTTTAGCTGATGTGGTTGACGAAAAAGTTAACTTGAATGGCGGCGCTATCGCACTGGGTCACCCTCTGGGTTGTTCTGGTTCGCGTATTAGCACCTCGCTAATTCACTTAATGGAAGACAAAAATGCTAAGTACGGTTTAGCGACAATGTGTATTGGTTTAGGCCAAGGTATCGCAACTGTATTTGAGCGTGTTCAAGACTAATACTCTTAACACGTAAACCATCTTGGTGAGTAAAAAGGCGCACTGACGAAAGTTAGTTCGCCTTTTTTATTTGCCAAATTTTAAGGCGCTATACTAACGCAATTTAGATTTGTGTTGTTGTGATCGGGTTTATAATTTAGCGTTGATATAAATAAACTGAAGTTTAAACTGATCCAGATCTAAGTAAAATAGTTAATATATACTTAAAATTACGCTAAACTTTGGCGCAACAAAAAATCTGACTACTCGTAAAGTCACAGATTTGAAAACTATTTACAGGCATACGTACTATGAATTTTGATAATCCCGATCACCAATTAGATGCCATTGGCCTTCGCTGCCCCGAGCCAGTAATGATGGTACGTGCTGCTATTCGTAAAATGAACGACGGTGAAACACTGTTAATAACCGCTGATGACCCATCAACCACCCGTGATATTCCAAGCTTTTGTGTATTTATGGATCACACGCTGGTGGCTAAAGATGCCGATGAAGCACCGTATAGATATGTGGTGAAGAAAGGGTTGTAAAGTTCTCAGTTCTCAGTTCT
>NZ_PNDV01000098.1:0-4310 GCF_005930865.1 Pseudoalteromonas sp. S554
GTGATGTAATTTTAGCAATTGTTGTGGTCGATTGGTTTGCATAACTCACTCCTGTTATTAAAAAGAAATGAGCTTAGCGAATATAAAATAAATGTTTAGGTGTGGTTTAGCCGACGGTTACGAAAGTAAAGCGAGTCTTTAGGCTACATTCAGCCACTGCTTTTGAAATCTTAATGCACAAAGAGAAGCAAATGAGGAGTAAATGAGAAGACAAAGTGAGCAGGTCATAGATTAGCCTTGTTTTGTAGACGTAGAGCTTGCTCACGTTAGAAGCGCAGCTTCTTGTTTCAGATCAAATATTAAATCACTTATTTTTACCTCTAAAAGCCCAGCGCCTCTTAACCTCTTTGTGAATAATAATCTTTTAAAACCTTAATACACAAAGCACAGGGCTTTATTACAGCCATAAAAAAAGAGCTTTCGCTCTTTTTTACAAACTTTATAAGCAAGCTAAACTTACTCGCCCGCCACAATAGTATTAAAGCTATTATTATCGTGAAGGCTTGCAAATGCACTTTCGTGAAGTAGCTCATTACGTAAGTTAGGTGAATACTCAAGTGCCATTTTTATATCGGCCAGCGCATCGGCGTGCTCGTGTATTAACGCAAACGCACATGCGCGTTGCCAATACGCATAACCATAATCGCTATCTATATCAATTGCTTGGTTACATAAATCAAT
Source organism: Pseudoalteromonas sp. S554 (assembly GCF_005930865.1). Classification (NCBI taxonomy): domain Bacteria; kingdom Pseudomonadati; phylum Pseudomonadota; class Gammaproteobacteria; order Alteromonadales; family Pseudoalteromonadaceae; genus Pseudoalteromonas; species Pseudoalteromonas sp. S554. The sequence continues at coordinate 682 of NZ_PNDV01000098.1, forward strand.
CGCCTTGGCGGTTTGATTAATTTCAAGCAGGGCATCAGCTTTGTAAGCAATAGCCTCAACGTCTTCAGGTTTACGTTTTAAAATTTCATCAAAAATCTCGATCTTATTAGCGTAATCACTTTCTAAATTTGCGCGCATCCACAACGAGTGAACCTCATTTGTAATCGATATACGTTCTTGGTTACTAAGTATTTCTTCAGAACGTACACGCAGTTTTTCTTCTAGAATTTTTAATCGGTCTTCGTATTCGTCCGTAATAACACTCACACGGGTATTTACAATATCTTCTACTTTATTTTTAACATCGCGCAGCGAGTTCCAGCCAACAAGTACCAAAATAGATGCCGTCGCGGTAATAATAAAAAACACATTATTTATAGTATCGGTAGTGTAAGTAAGGGCTCTGTCGGCCGTGTCTAACTGCGCATGCGTTACTTGTTTAGTTACGTCTTCACGTAGTTTTTGCTGATCTTGGCGAACCGCTTTTAGCTCATCTAAAATGTAGCGTTCCATAAGCGGTTTATACATTGGCTCTTTAAGTTGTTCAAGCGCTTGCTGTTCTTGTAGCTTTGAGGGGGCTTCTGTTTGTTGCTCAGCCGCATTAGCCGACGTTAAAAATAAAGTAAAACAAATACATAGTAAATAAAAGTAATAACGCATCAACATGCCCAAATAAAATAATAAATTGCAAAAATAATATTAACACGCACAACCTAAACTCACTAGGGCGGGTTTTGTTTTGAAGGCGAGATTACAGCACATTATAAATTATTATCACTGAAGCAGTGTGCAGTAATAAATTTTAGGCAAAAAAAACCAGCTCTGGGTGAGCTGGCTGAAACTGCTAAAACATCAAAGGTTAGGGAAAACTTAACTACCGTTAGCTAATAAAAATCAACTAACAAAAAACAGGTAAATTAGAGTTATAAAGTAAAGGTGTATTGGGCTTAGTAATACACCTTTAACGTTATAACTACAATTTCATGGTGAAGGGGGGTATTCCTATGTGCGCTGTGGTAAACCAAAGCCACTTTCAAACCCTTCACATACCATTACGCCGCTACTTTTTAATTCGATCATCGTTATTTAAAAAAAGATCAAAAATTTTTAAATGCTCGTTTTTAAATACCAATCAAAAATATAAATCGGTCCAATCGTTTTAAATACGGTGCATTTGTTGGCACAGCTCAAAAAATAAGCCTATATTGATAATTCAAAATAAGTACAAGTATATAAGCAGTTGATTAAGCAACATTTGCATGAATTCAAAATAGTAATACCTAAACAAATTAACCATTGCTTACGTATTTTATTTTAGACCAAGAGGATTAAATAATGAGTAACTCTAGCGCTGGCAAATGCCCGGTAATGCATGGCAGCAATACACAAACAGCAGGCCAAAACACAGATTGGTGGCCAAATGCACTTAATTTCGACATCCTTCATCAACACGATACAAAAAGCTCTCCATACGGTAGCGAATTTAACTACGCTGAAGCATTCAAATCCCTAGATCTAGAAGCCGTAAAAACCGATTTAAAAAACTTAATGACCCAAAGCCAAGATTGGTGGCCAGCCGATTGGGGCCACTATGGCGGTTTAATGATCCGCATGGCATGGCACTCGGCAGGTTCGTACCGTTTATCTGACGGACGTGGCGGCGGTGGCACGGCAAATCAACGCTTTGCCCCTTTAAACTCATGGCCCGATAACGCCAACCTCGACAAAGCGCGCCGCTTACTTTGGCCAATTAAAAAGAAATACGGTAACAAACTCTCGTGGGCCGATCTCATTATTTTAGCGGGTAACATGGCATACGAATCAATGGGCTTAAAAACCTTTGGGTTTGCCGGTGGCCGTGAGGACATTTGGCACCCAGAAAAAGACGTATACTGGGGCGCCGAAAAAGAGTGGTTAGCACCAAGCGACGAACGCTACCAAAATGTTGATAAACCCGACACAATGGAAAACCCGTTAGCGTCTGTTCAAATGGGCCTAATTTACGTAAACCCAGAAGGGGTAAACGGTAAACCTGATCCGCTTAAAACCGCAGCACAAGTACGCGAAACGTTTGCCCGCATGGCAATGAACGACGAAGAAACTGCAGCGCTTACCGTAGGTGGCCACACAGTTGGTAAAACACACGGTAACGGAAAAGAGTCAAACCTTGGCCCAGAGCCAGAAGCGGCTGATATTTCAGAGCAAGGTATGGGGTGGAACAACCACAAAACACGGGGCATTGGCCGCGATACAATGACATCGGGCATTGAAGGTGCGTGGACCACACACCCAACAAAATGGGATAACGGCTACTGTGACCTTCTTTTAAATTACGAATGGGAACTGACAAAAAGCCCAGCAGGCGCTCACCAATGGGAACCTGTAAATATTAAAGAAGAAGACAAACCGGTCGATGTAGAAGACCCATCAATTCGCTTAAACCCAATTATGACCGACGCCGATATGGCCATGAAAATGGACCCAGCGTACCGCAAAATAATTGAGCGTTTCCATAACGACTTTGAATACTTTTCAGACGTGTTTGCACGCGCATGGTTTAAACTTACGCACCGCGATTTAGGACCAAAAGCGCGCTACCTAGGTGCCGATGTACCAAGCGAAGACTTAATTTGGCAAGACCCAATTCCAAGCGTTGATTACACTCTAACAGATACCGAAATCGCCGATTTAAAAGTAACACTACTTAATTGCGGCGTAAGCGCCAGCGATTTAATTAACACCGCATGGGACAGTGCGCGTACGTACCGAGGCTCTGATCACCGAGGCGGTGCAAACGGTGCACGTATTCGTTTAGCACCGCAAAAAGAGTGGCAAGGCAATGAACCAGAACGCTTAGCAAGTGTGTTAACGGCTCTTGAAAAAGTACAAGCTGGGTTAAGTAAACCTGTTAGCATGGCCGATTTAATTGTACTTGGCGGCACAGCAGCGGTTGAACAGGCCGCTAAAAACGCAGGGGTAGAGGTTAACGTACCGTTTGCGCCAGGGCGCGGAGACGCAACCGACGACATGACCGACGCCGAATCGTTCGACGTACTTGAACCTATTCACGACGGTTTTAGAAACTGGCTGAAAAAAGACTACGTTGTGTCTGCAGAAGAGTTACTACTAGAGCGCAGCCAGCTAATGGGTTTAACAGCACCAGAAATGTCGGTTTTAATGGGTGGCATGCGTATGCTTGGCACAAACCATAGCGGCACACAACATGGCGTATTTACAAATAATGTAGGAACGCTAAGTAACGACTTTTTTGTAAACCTAACCGACATGGCAAACCGCTGGGAGCCAACAGGTAATGGCCTTTACAACATTGTTGACCGCGCAAGCGGTGCAACTAAATGGACCGCAACACGCGTAGATTTAGTATTTGGGTCAAACTCAATTTTACGCGCATTGGCAGAGTTTTATGCACAAGACGATAATAAAACCCGTTTTGTTCACGACTTTGTAAATGTATGGGTAAAAGTAATGAACGCCGACAGGTTTGATATTTAATAAACCTAAGTAAAAGTTAAAAAGGAGCAGCAATGCTCCTTTTTTGTTTTTAATAACTGAGCTTTTAAATCTTAATGCACAAAGAGAAGCGAATGAGGAGTAAATGAGTAGCCAAG
>NZ_PNDV01000099.1:0-1152 GCF_005930865.1 Pseudoalteromonas sp. S554
AACTCGGGGCGATTCAATCACCATAAAATCAAACTTATCTATACATAAGCCATTAGCGCAGAGGTCATTTTCATGGTGCGAATAATAACGCTCTTTACCATCGGTATGACTCGTTAATATATAAGCCCCCGCTTGTTTACTGGTTGATTCTGGCGGCAAATAAGCTTTACCTTGTGCTTTGTAGCCGTATTGAATAAGCAACTCATGCCATGAATAAGCACTGTTTACAGCATCTATAATAGAAACCTGATTACCTATTAACTCTGTTTGATAAGCTGGCTTTATAGGCAGACTAATAGCCTGTTCTAGCTCTTTGCTTTGCTCTGCTTCAAATTGCTGTGCGTCCTTGTAAAGCTGAGAGCTTTCAACATTAAGCGCCCTACCTTCTGCAATTTTAAATTGGTAGCTATCATCTTTTAAACGTACAGGTAAATACATAATTTGCTGTGGACGCTTAGCGCAATCATCAGCGTTAAAAATATAACTCAAATAGCTTTCCATAGCTGCCCATACCTTATAAGTAATAGAAGCGGCTAGTTCTATATAAACTCTGTAACGGTTTGTTGTGGCCTGTTGCTGGTGGCTTGCTGTGGTATGAATTATGTATGACTCTATACACATGCTCTCTAGCATATCGGCAATAGTAGCTAACTCTAGGTTAGTATCGTCTAAATCAAGCCTTAGCAATGTAAAGCTATCATGTAAGAGTATTGACTCTTTTGTTTTATTGGGCGCATCGGTGGCCGCTATAACGGCCGATTTAGCTTTAGCCTCCTTAGGTGTTAATGCGCCTAAGCTTTGAGGGCTTGTAACATTTAGCTTTAACGCATGCCAATTTATATAACTAAAGTCAGCGGTGACATTGTGGCTTTTAGCGTGTAAGAATTTAAGCATGTTTAAGCCCCCTACTAAAAATAATACTTACAAGAAACATGCTTATACTGGCGGTAGCGCTCAGCAATGTTTTAAGTTTATTGATATAATAGAGGCCACAACATAGATTTTTAATAAGCCCTTTGTCGAGGGCTTTTTTATGCTCAATCATAAAGCCCCCGATTTAATCAAAGAGAAAGATAACGCCACTAATACCACTATTTGAAAAATTAAATATATTATTAAAATTAAAACTTCACTTGAATCGCCCCGAGTTCA